>NZ_LR134375.1:1855000-2116915 GCF_900637515.1 Veillonella dispar
TCTGAATAGCGTCTTTACTAGAACCTAACGTATGTACAGAGATTCCATCAGGGGTAGTAAAGCTAACTACATCCTTAGCATTGTAATTTGTCTTTTCTAATATAGGCTTTACTACGGTATCGATAGCCCAACCCATGCGATATACAATATCTGTATTAGAGAAGGTTAATTTCGGACCATATTCTCCATCATGGCCTGTTTCTGTATAAACAATTTCTAATACATCATGGTCCTTGGCCTTTACATCGCGTACTGCATAGTCTTTAGGCATATAAGACGGAACTTGTATAGGATAGCCAAATTCCTGCGCAGCACTTTCAATATTAGTTTTAACTAAATCATTATCACCAACTTGATCATACCAACGATAGCGATCAGCGAGTTTTTCATTATCATCGATGAGCTTTTTATTATCTACATCTCGTTCAACAGGAACCGTATTACCATTTTTATCGATTAACGGATATGTGGCACTAACTGGCTGTACACCAAACGTAGTGACTGCTGCAGCCATCGTGGCACATAACACAGCAGATGTTATTATTTTCTTCATATTCTCTCCTCTTTGAGCGGTTACATACGTTACCGCTTTGTTCCAAATAAATTGCTACGTGAGCATCTATATTCTCACAGGCTCCACATGTTCCTTATAGAATTCAGCATCAACTGCTTTCACAGATTCTAAGAACAATAAGGAGTATGCCATACCGTCCTTTGTCCACGTAATGCTACGGATTAGTTGTGCTGCTGGATCACCAGTGTAAAAGACTTCGCCAGATTCACCTTGTTCAGACCATTCAAAATCCTTATACTCACCGGGAATATACGGTACATCTTTTACATCGTTCACGGAATAGCCCATTCTATAAACGAAAATACTACCAGAGTTTCTCTTCCCAACTCGATATGGTTGGGAATTTTTTATAAAATATACAACCTCTAATACATCATTTTTGTCTTGACGTACTGTATAAATTTCATAGCCATAAGGGATATAACTAGGGGCCTTAACCTCATATGGAAGCTTCTTCGCTGCCTCTTTTAGGTTTCCCTTAAAAGTATGCGCCTTTTTTGTATTCTCTATAGGCCAATCATGAAAGTGCCACTGTAAACCATCCATTCTAGGCTCGACATTTTTAAAATTATGTCCTAACTTAAGCGTTTTTGTAGATACAGAATTATCTGTAGATATAGCAGTGTCTACAGTATCTGCTGTTACACTTCCTACAGATAGTAACCCAACAGCTATAGTAGCTAAGATGGACTTATATATTGTTTTGCTCATACTCTCTCCTTGTATAAAAATTTATAATATACTTCACACATATAATGATATATTTTCTTATTTATATCAAAAACATAACTCCGATTCTGTTGCCCTAGCTACTTCATAAAACTTTTATTTTTCCTACGGTGAAAGTCTAGTTATTAACTAATAACAGCCTTAATACTTACTAGTTCGACACATAAAAAAACATCCTACTGAGCGCTATATCTTAAAAGAACTCAATAGGATGTTGTATCATTATTTAGTTAATGGAGGCATAATAATATCTTGTTCAAGTTGTCTTCGTCTTTTTGCAGTATAGTCCACCACTTTAATTTGAACGACGCCCACAGAGTTTACCATGGCTTCTGTAAAAGCAAATTTACGATTTGTTTGATGGTCCATCAAAACTTGTAATCCATGAACCTTTTCATCAATACTCTCTAAATAAGTCACCGTCCCTCGTCCCATAACACTGGAATAAACTGAACTATATTTACAAGGAATATCTCCACCTGAAACAAGGGCCTCATCACTGCCATCAATTTCGATAAATACATGAGGATTTGCTTTAATCAAGTCAAACTTCTTTCCCTCATGATTGCCATGTACATAGATATAAAGCACCTCATCTATAAATTCGTATCCAAAATGTAGGGGTACTACATAAGGGTAATCACCATCCATCATACCTAGGTGAATGATACGAGTACTATTTAAAATACTTTTAATTTCATCTATATCTGTAACCTTACGATCTTGTCGTCTCATATAGCCTCCACGAGTTTACGTATAAGATAATCTACGTATCATTATAGCAAACTTTTTATACCTTGTATGATAGAATGCTTTTTGCATGAATAAGCACTCTTTTATTCGTATATTAATAACACTGTTTTTAATATTTGTCTACTGTATAAATACATTTGACTTTTTACAATAGATACTGTATTATAAGAAAATAGTTTTATAGATTCTATAGATTATAAAGGCTATGGTCATCCATGGCTTTTTATATTTGTAGATAGTTTGTAGAAAAGAGGTCTTTACTATGTCTGATACGCATCAGTTAAAACGGGGCCTTAAGAACCGGCACGTACAGTTGCTCGCCATTGGCGGTGCCATCGGTACAGGCTTATTCTTAGGCTCCGGCCGTGCCATTCACTTGGCAGGTCCATCCATCATTTTTGCTTACCTAATTACAGGTATTATATGCTTCTTTATCATGAGAGCATTAGGCGAATTATTATTGTCTAACTTGAACCACCACTCATTTATCGATTTCGTAGAAGAGTATTTAGGTGATCGAGCAGCCTTTATCACAGGATGGACATACTGGTTCTGTTGGCTTTCACTAGCCATGGCCGATTTAACAGCCGTAGGCCTCTATATGCAGTTCTGGATACCATGGCTGCCTCAATGGATACCGGCCCTTGTCGTCTTAGTGGCATTGCTATTGATGAACCTAACAGCTGTAAAATACTTCGGTGAAATGGAGTTCTGGTTTGCCTTGATTAAGGTAATCGCCATTATTTCCCTCATCATCATCGGTATCATCATGATTGTTACAGGCTTTACTACAGATGCGGGCGTTGCCGCCTTTAGTAATATGTGGAATTATGGGGGCTGGTTCCCGAACGGAACGATGGGCTTTATCTTATCATTCCAAATGGTTGTTTTCGCTTTCACAGGTATCGAGCTCGTAGGTTTGACAGCTGGTGAAACAGAAGATCCTGAAAAGGTTATTCCTATGGCAATCAACAACATCCCATTACGCATTATTTTGTTCTATGTGGGCTCTTTGGCCATCATCATGAGTATTTACCCTTGGACAGCCGTTAACCCTTCTGCTAGCCCATTTGTGGCTGTATTTACAGCAGTTGGTATTGCAGCCGCTGCAGGCATCGTAAACTTCGTAGTTCTTACATCTGCTGCATCTGCTACAAACTCTGGTATCTTTAGTACAGGCCGTATGATTTATGCCCTTGCTAAACGCGGTCATGCACCAAGCTCTATGCGTCGCTTAACACACAGTAGCGTACCATACCAAGCAACGATTTTCTCTGCTGCTGTACTATTGATTACGGTTGTACTCAACTATGTAATGCCAGAAGCAGTATTCGTTATGATTACTTCTATCTCTACATTCTGCTTCATCTTTATTTGGGCGATGATGGTTATTTGTCACCTCAAATACCGCAAGAAAAATCCTGAATTAGCGGCACAATCTAAATTCAAAATGCCTCTATTCCCTGTGATGAACTATATCATCCTTGCATTCTTTGTCTTCATTCTAGGTATTCTTGCCTTAAATGAAGACACTCGAATTGCACTCTTGTTTACACCGATTTGGTTCGTTATCCTCTGGGCCTTCTACTCCATGCTTAATACGGACGATGAAGATGCTCTCAGCGAAGAACTTATCGAAATGGCTGGTGTAAAAGAAATTTACAAAAAACCTAAAAAAGATGATTCTGACGATTACATTATCTAATACAAAAGCCCGTGCATTGATATGTACCCCCTTTACTGGACAACCAGTAAAGGGGGTATTTTCATGAGATATAGTTATCAATTTAAAAGGAAAGCAATTGAATTATTCTATCGAGGTGAATGGCCTAAGACACCTAACGGTGTAACAACAGATACATTTCATAGACTAATAAGAGACTGGGTTAAACTAGAGCAGCATCATGGCCCGGACATTAATAAAAATCGAGGGACTAATAAGTATTGGACTCCAGAAGAGAAATATAGTTTGGTATGCCAAGTCCTCTCTGGACAAGGATTGAGAACAGTAGCTATTGTAGCGGGTATTAATTCTGGACAACTGTATCAATGGGTTCATAAATATAAAACTTTGGGATACAATGGTCTTATTAATAAACCTAAAGGACGACCACCAAAGGATTGCAAAATGAAAGTACCTAAGACTATCTCACCTCGAAAACTCAAAGAAAGTGAATATGAGGAACTCATTCGCTTACGTGCTGAAATTGCGTATATTAAAGCTGAAAATGAAGTCATAAAAAAAGAGATTGCCTTGAGAGAAGAAAAAGAGGCTGCGCGACTCAAGGCGAAAAAGCAGCGATTATTAAAACGCTCCGCCAACAAGGCTATTAACTAAAGCATCTTTTAAAAGCTATGCCAATGGCCAAATCTACCTATTATTTTGAACTTACTAAAGTAGATCTTGTAGATAAAAGAAATACAGAGCTAAAAGATGAAATTCAAAAGATTTTTACAGAACATAAAGGTCGGTATGGTGTACGCCGTGTATACCAAGAACTTCTTAATCGAGGTTTTGTAGTCAATCATAAACGAGTACAAAGACTAATGCATAGTATGGGACTCGCAGGAAAGCGACCAAAGGAAAAGTATCACTCTTACAAAGGTAAAGTCGGTAAAGTAGCAGAAAATATCGTCAATAGAGATTTTAGTACAACTGCACCATTGCAAAAATGGACTACTGATGTGTCTCAATTTAATTTCTCGTGGGGAAAATGCTATTTGTCGCCTATTTTAGATATGAATACGAATGAGATTGTTGCTTATGACTTAGCATTAAGGCCTAACTTAGAACAGATTTCTCGTATGTTAGAGAAAGCCTTTAAGAAGTTTACTAATCTTTCGGGATTAATCTTCCACTCTGATCAAGGCTGGCAATACCAACATAACTATTTTAGGCAAGCACTTAAAGAACATGGGATTATTCAGTCTATGTCTAGAAAAGGGAATTGTTATGATAACTCTGTGATGGAAACCTTTTTTGGTAGATTGAAAACAGAAATATATTATGGTTTTGAAACAGAATATTCATCATTTAATGCTTTTTCAGTAGCGATAGAAGAATATATTAACTATTACAACAACAAAAGGATCCAGAAAAAAACAAAATGGATGCCCCCTGTAAAATACAGGGAAGCATCCATGTGTTTAGGCTAGTAAATAATATGTGTCCAGGAAAATGGGTACATATCACATAGCACGAGCTTTTTGTTACTTCATAGTAGGGAAGTTTTGTTTTTCATATTGTTGTTGATAAGCAGGTAGATTTCTTGTGTCTTCACCATAATTGAAGATCGTCTTAGTACGATATCCGCCTTGGGTAATGATAAGATCAATGGAGGATGGTACCTCTTGACCATTCTGTTGCAAATGGTTTACTAATTCTTGTAATGCTTCAACTTGTCGTAAAGAACCAGTCATATATTTGCCTTTGGATAGACCTGTATTTCTAATAACTTGGCCATTATATACTTGACCATTTTTATCTGTGTAATAGAAACGTACAGCCGCTTTATCTCCTGTAGGCACTGCTTTAATATAGATAGTCTTCCAATTCTTCTTAATCATCACTCTTGTAGCATCTGCTAACTTATTAGATAAACGTTGTGTCTCTTTATTGGTAGACTTGGATACACCATTAACCTGTTGAATTTCATCATTCATAGGCATTTCAATAGGTGATATTGCAGGATCTTGTTGTACCTTCTTCGCATCTGCAGGCTGAACCGCCAACACACCAACGGCCGCCATTACAGCTAATGTAGTAAGAGCAAATTTCTTCATTCTATCTCTCCTCATATGAGATTCCCTAAACAAATTATATTTTATACAATATATTATATTCACTTAGTGTATAATTTTCAAGTCAGTCTAACGTTTTAGAACTAGTATCCTTAATTACTTAGTTCCATCGCAACATAGAACCCCCTCTTAGACTTATAGTATAACTAAATCTATAGCCTAGTAAAAGAAAAGGCTTCAACCATTTCTTAGCGAAATATTTTCGTCGATGATTGGTTGAAGCCTTTATTTATATTCTATTAGTTACTGAAGTCTGTATCTACAATAGCAAATTGTACATAGTCAGGGCAGCGTTTTTGCATTTCTGCTTTAATTTTTTCTAATGTACCATGTGGATCTTCTTCGTCAAAGTCAAAGATAATATCGTAGTAGATAACTTTCTTCTCTTCGTGTACGTAAAAGGCATGTACTTGTACAACATGTGTATATAAGCTTACAACTTGGTCAAGAGCTTGTCTAATTTCAAGCACTTCCACACTTGGTTGGTTTTCAGCATAGACGCCAACGGTCATATTAATACCAAATTTTTTATAAAGATGAACAGCAATACCTTTTGTCAAAGGATGAATATCAGCCATAGTCATCGTATCTGGTACGGTAATATGTACAGAGCCAATTGTTTCACCAGGTCCGTAGCTATTCAAAACCAAGTCATATACACCACCTACATTTGGATGTTGAGCGATGGTTTCTTTAATATCACGGATTAAGTTATCATCTGCACGAACACCAAGCAAGTGATTATACATTTCTTTTAAAATGTCATAAGCAGCTTTCAAAATCAAAACAGAAATCACTGCACCAACATAACCTTGAATATCAAAGTTAAAGAAGAATACTAAGCCTGCAGATACTAATGTGGCAAAGGTAATTACTGCATCAAAGAGCGCATCTATACCAGACGCTACAAGCGCATCAGATTTGTATTTCTCGCCTTGTGCCTTGATATAGCGGCCCATCACAACTTTCACCACAATAGCAACGGCGATGATAACGAGGCTTGGAATATCAAAGGTAGATACCTCAGGGTGAAGAATTTTATCAATAGATTCTTTAAGAGATCCGATACCTGCACCAAGGATGATGAAGGCAATTGCCATGGTAGTCATATATTCTATGCGACCATGTCCAAAAGGATGCTCCTTATCGGCCCCTTTAGCGGCTAATTTTGTACCAACGATGGTCAATACAGAGGACAATACATCCGTTAAGTTGTTCACCGCATCAAGGATGATAGCGATGGAGTTAGACGCAAGGCCTACAATCATTTTAAAGATAACGAGAACGACGTTACCTATAATACCTTTTATACTGGCAAGCGTAATTCCCCGATTACGTGCTGCACTATTTTCTTGCAAAATCATACTACACCTCTTACATTCATTTCACTAAGCTACAAATCGAAGCCTATCGATTTATCTATGTTCTTATTATAGCTTATCGATTATCATTTGTCATTATATTTTTTGAAAAATTTTTATAAAATCATTGTAATTACTGAATTATCAATAATTCTCAATTCTCAATTAGAATATTTGATGTATTATGACTTCACAATATATAGGACAGATTTATTGTTAACAATAATATAATCAGATCAAATTACGCGGTAACCGTAATGCGTTCCCCTGTGCGCATATGTGTAAATACTACCTTCTGAGCCCGCAATTGGAAAGGCTGTCCTGTCGGTTGTGCACCGTATAATGTATCCCCTACAAGAGGGTGACCTATATGGCTGAAAGCTACACGAATTTGATGTGTTTTCCCTGTGTACAAACGAACTAAAACCTCAGTATATCCACATTTTGATGAGTTATGCACAGATTTGTCCACATTTACACCATGTTTATCCACATTTTGTAATTCTATATCCACATTTTCTTGAGCTATATCCACAGATTTTACCAACTTATGCACAGAGTTATCCACAGGCTGTGAAGAATGTCTACATAGGAAGGAAAAATCGGTACGCGTTTCCTTCCCCTTTGGATTGACTTCATAATGAATACCATCAGTACTGCGATCCATAGGTAATACTAAAGAGTCTTCATCAGCTTCTACAATACCTTCAACAGTGGCCATATACCACTTTTCAAAGGTATTATCGTCCATTTGCTGTTGATAAAGACTTTGGGCTAAGCCGCTTTTAGCAATTACGATACATCCCGTTGTATCTCTATCTAAACGGTTTAAGAAACGCACCTTACGCTTAATACCATTCTCTTTGAAATAGTACGCTACCCCATTGGCAAGAGATACTTGGTCTTTAGAGTTTACTGTCACACCTGCTGGCTTATCCACAATGAGGAGATCATCATCTTCATATAAGATATGTAGATCCATTTCAATTGGTTCGTAATCGATTTTTTCCTTAGCCATAGCAATCCAAATCTCATCACCTTCGGAGATAACATCCTTTGGCGTCGCCTTATGACCGTTGATGTGGATTAGTTTTTCCTCAAACAGCTTAACTAAGGACTTACGAGAATATCGAGTATCTAGTACTGCACCAAGTGTAACCTCAGTTTTTTCACTACGTGCAGTCTCTATATCTGCGGCAGTGACAGTCCACAAAATATCGTCTGGACGATGTGTTTTTCGCGCCATTAGTATCTCCTTTCTACGAGCTCAGGGTCTCGTGGCATGTAGTTCAGTAGCGAGCTTGGTTGAACAGCTCGGCCACGTATATTCGTTTGTTCAAAGGTAATAGTCAGCTCTTGTTTAGGTCGTGTAATAGCCACATAGAACAAGCGCTTTTCTTCGTCTTCACGACCTTCTGCAATAGCAAAAGGACTTGGGAAGGTTCCTTCATTGAGGCCGGCCAAGAACACGTGGTCAAACTCGCTCCCCTTCGCTTGGTGAATGGTAATGATTGGAATGCGATCTTCATTGCGTACCTGTTGGGCAGGCTCACCTGCTGTAAGGGCTGCCATCTGCAAAATTTGATTTAATCGAGCCAAACCTGCTGGACCTTCATAGGCAGCATCAAGTTTTTCCATGATGCGATATAGATCCCGTATATGCTCTACCTTCGCTACTTCCCCATGAGATTTATAGTACTCTAGAACCCCCATTTGGTTCATAATGTACGCTAATAACTGTGTAGGTAGCTCTGTATAGGCCTTTCTACGCAATGTCGCCATTTGGGACGCAATATTGGTGAAAGCCGCTTTATACTTATTAATCGCCACCATACGACCTGTTGTAGTGGGCACGATATTTTCTTTTACTGCATAGATTAAAAGCTGTGAAGTGGCCAAGATATCGTCCATCGCATTGTGCGTAGGCTCATGATTGATAGGAAACTCTGATGCTAGGAAGCCCAGTTTATGATTTGGCAAATTAGGATAGAAACGACGGTAAATATCGAGTGTATCGTAGATAGCCTTAAATTCTGGATTACCTAAATTATGGCGTGCCAATTCATTAGTAAAGATGGTCACGTCATAATTTACATTGTGGCCTACGATAATAGCATTCTTGGAGAATTCCTTAAAGGCTTGTAGCACTATAGCTGGCTCTTCGCCGTGTTCTTTTAAATACGCATCCGAAAAGCCGTGTACCTCTTCGGATTGTCCCACAGGTACGCCGGGGTTGATAAAGCGTTCAAAGGTTTCTAGGACCTGCCCATTTTCATCGATGCGGATGGCTGCAATTTGAATGATGCGATCCTGGGACGTATCGGTACCAGTACTTTCTACGTCATACACCACGACCTCATGATTTTCTAAGCCACTGACGAGCTTCGCATAAGGCTCTGCTTCAAAGATAGGCATATCCATAAAGTCCGTCAATTTTAAGCCCACTTGACGCGTCTCAGGACTTTCAATAGCTGCAATACGAGCGTCACCGATGCCGGCAACATAGCGTTTAATAATGCGCTTAGCGCTGACCGAGTCATTCGGGTTCATAAGCAGTTTAAAGTAAGCCATAACGTCTTTAATTTCTTGACGTCTAAAGAATTTAAACTCGTCAATGATCATAAAGTGACGGCGTTCATCTTCAGCCTTTTCGTTGTTCAGGCGTTCAAAGGAGTCGCTCAGCCGTTGCGCCTTTTTATTATCCCGCACTAAAACGCCAATATTGGCATCCTTTGGCAAGGCGCAGATAGCTTCATAGATATATCGTCCCTCAAGATAGCTGTTTTTACAGCCTTTTATGAGAACAGGCTTGCCCTTTCTTTCACTATTGGCGCGAGGCAATTCAGTATAGATAGAACCTACCAGATCAGGGAACATATTCTGCAATGTTTTGAAGGCCATCGTAAAAAGCGTCCAGTTAGAGCGGTAGTTTTCGTAGAAAATGATTTTTAAAGGCTTAAAGTCCGCATCAAATTGCTTGAGTAAACGGAATGGATCAGACCCACGCCACTCGTATATGGTTTGGAAATAGTCCCCACATAATAGGACGTGATTACCTTCCCAAAGCATTTCAAGTACCTTGTACTCTAGTACACCGGTATCTTGCATTTCATCAACAGAGATATAACTATAACGACTGCTCCAACGTTCTCGAACTACAGGATCTTGGAATAGACGATGAACACCGCAAATGAGATCTGTGAAATCTAGACCATGTACGGAGGCTAAGTTTTCATCATAGGCAGCAATCCATTCGTGACCATGGTTCAAGAAGTCATGGAGTTCACTATAAAGAACATTCCCAAAGCTAGAGAACTGTTGCTCAATAGCAGGACGCTGTTCCTTTTGCAAACGATCAATCGTTCGTTTATAATCGCCTACGAGATCATCAGAATAAAAGCCATATAAGGAACGATATTCTTTTACCATACCGATGATGTTGGCAAAGGACATTTCTCGCAACTTACCTGGACGATACGGTTCAGACAATTCCTTGCAATCCTCTTCATCAAAGATCGTTACATCCGTATACAAGGTTTCATTGCGCTTCCCCTCTTGTTGGAGTACGAAAAAGCAAAAGCTGTGGAATGTACTAATCTCCACAGCCTTTGCAGGACTGCCTACGAGCGATTGAATGCGGTCTTTCATCTCGTTTGCTGCCTTGTTCGTAAAGGTCATGCACAAGATATTCTCCGCCTTCGCATAGCCGCCCTCGATGAGGTGAGCCACTCGATAAGCAAGTGTATTCGTTTTTCCCGTCCCAGCGGACGCTAACAAGAGGATATTCTGTTCAACTTCATCAATAACGCGTTGTTGTTCACGATTGATAAGCATGAGGTCCTCCTATTTTAAAAAGCCGTACCATCCGGCAGCAATGAGCATTGGAATAGGGCCTAGAATTGCTGTTAAAGCCCATACGCCCAAACCAATATCCATAGGAATATTGAGGATATGAACGCATACTAAATACGTCAAAATACCAGTTACTGCATTCATAGCCACTCGTTTAATGGTGAAAAATGCTACTTTGAAAGCAATGTAGGCTACAGCAACGGATACAACCGCCGATATAATCGGTGATGCTAATAAAGCTCCCATATTATCCTTTCATTTCTTGGCGGTTCACTACAGCACCGCCTAATGTTAATTCATCGGCATATTCGATATCGCCACCCACAGGCACACCACGGGCAATACGCGTTACCTTAATGCCACTTGGACTTAATAAACGCGCCAAATAGAGAGCTGTCGCTTCCCCTTCTACGTCTGGGTCAGTAGCGAGGATAACCTCTTGTACGACACCATCACGAAGGCGAGCAATCAATTCTTTTACGCGAATATCGTCAGCACCGATGCCCTCCATAGGGGACAAAGCACCTTCTAATACGTGATATAAGCCCTTATAGTCACCACTACGCTCGATAGCAATAACATCGCGAGATGTTTCAACGACCATAATCGTCGTTTGATCCCGGTTTGGATTGCTACAGAATTCACAAGGGTCTTGAGCTGATAAGTTAAAGCAAATAGAACAGTGACGCGTAGCCCCCTTCGCTTCTACGATGGTTTCCACGAGACGGTCTACCTCTTCCTTCGGCATTTCTACCAAATGATAGGCCAAGCGTCTAGCCGACTTGGAGCCTATACCCGGCAAGCGGCGCAACTGCTCTACGAGCCGTTCTAAAGCGTTTGTCATTTAGAATAAACCTGTTGGCAAATTAAGACCACCAGTTACTTTGCCCATTTCTTGAGCCAAAAGGTCATCTACTTTTTTGCTAGCTTCGTTGACAGCAGCCATTACTAAATCTTCTAACATTTCCACGTCTTCAGGATCTACTGCAGATGGGTTCAATTTCAAGGACTCGATGATTTTTTCACCGTTCATTACAACTGTTACAGCACCGCCACCAACGGAAGCCTCTACTGTACGAGTTTTTAATTCTTCTTGCATTTTCTTCATATCTGCTTGCATTTTTTGAACTTTTTTCATCATGCCAGCCATATTGCCCATACCTTTACCAAACATTGTAATTCCTCCTTTTAGGACCTTGTCCTTACTAACTGTCTATGCCCATAACTCTAACATGCGACATAGATTTTAACATATGTGTCACCTACGGCCTTAGGACCAACGGGTATACTCAAAAATTTATTCTTCGATGACCTCGACGATGATGTCGTGATCTTCAGATAGTTTCTCTAATGTTTCTGCCAAAAGAGGATTGTTTCGCTCCTCTTCTGTCATATGTTCTGGATCCCATGCATATTCACGAGCTACCGTCACGCTATCGATAGGCGCTACTTCAATAGGTGCTTGTGAAAGCATAGTATGATCATCACTTTGATAAGGGGTTCCCTGTTGCTGTTCGCCCCCATTAGACTTTGGGACAGCTTCTACCTCAATATGTGCACCGCTATCCATAGGGCGTTCTAAGACTTCCCCATCATCGCTAATAACAGTGACACTATCTAACGGATGTGGTGGCATATCATCTAAAGATGATACGTAAGATTCCTCCATATCGTCTACAGGTACATCATCAAAGGAATGAACTGGAATATCATCGCCTTCCATAGAACCTGCTAGAGACTCGATAGGGATTTCTCCATCTGGAACTGATACAGACGGACTGCCATCAAAGGATGTAATCGGTACATCTCCACCAGTTGGTGATGTTTCTGCTCCGACCTCACTCGTATCAGCACCAGTTGTGGCACTTACAGCAGCACCGCCCGTCTTCTTCGCCAAGAAGGCTAACGCTGCGGCCTTAGCTGCATCTACTGCTGCGGAATCTGGCTTACTTGGTTGCTCATCAGTTGTAGGTCCACCATTAGGCGCCGTACCTGTAACAGTCTGCGGACTAGCACCTTGAGATGCTTGACCACCTTGAGTACCCTTTTCGTTCGCCCCTTGTGCATAGCTAGCGACTTGCGGAGAGGACGAATTTGTTAAGTCCATTTGCGTTGGTTGACCTCCAGAGGTCTTCTGCACATCAACCATTGGCTCTTGTGGTCGTTGCGGCGCTTTTACTTGGTGTTGCGTCGTACTGCCAGAGGCCTTTTTATAGTCTTTGTAAACTTGTGTGAGGGCATCAACGATTTCTACATGTACTGGATAGCCCAGTGTATATGTGAAAGCATCTGCCGCTTCTGCTAAGTTTACTTCGTTGGTCATTACATTGAGGTGCAATGTATTTTTGAAGGCCATAACCGCCTTGCTTTGATCTACGTATACAAGTTGACCTTGACCTATGACGGTAGAGGTCATATTGCGATTGCTATCCTTCAAGTATTTAATGACATTGGACTGTACATTGCGATACTCTTGAGCAGACAAGATTTGATCACTAATGATAGCCTGTGTACTAATACCTTTTTTACTACGACCTTTGGCTTGATTTCTAGCCGATCGTTCTGGCGCACTGCTTGTACTTGGTGGCGCCATACCAACGCCGCCCATTGGAGGCGGAGCCATACCTACTCCATTCATAGGAGGCGGTGTACTACCTGGTGTACCCATCGGTGGAGGTGTCATGCCTACACTCGCAGGCGGTGGTGTCATCCCCACTCCACTTGGAGGCGGCACAGTACCAACAGTACTATTTTGAGTACTACTCATGGAAGCATTCTGTACAGCAGCATTATCTACAGGAACAAAGCTATTGGCATAACCACCTGGCGGTCCAAAGGAATTAGCACCATAAGCAGGTGCAGTTGCGACAGCTGGACCTCGTTGTTCTAATTGAGCCATGCGGTTCAATAAATCATTTCGTTCAGATCGTTCTGAAGACTCTAATGCATACACACGGTCTTCTAAGCTTTCATCAACAGAACCTAATTTAGCACATAAAACGAGTAAGCCCATTTCGATGATAGTTCGTGGATTATCCACCTGTTTTGCATCATTCATGATGGATTGCGCACTGCGCACATACTGGTTAAGCTCATTAAAATCGATGCTTTCAGCTTGAGCTAAAAACTCATCCTTAAAGGCATCATATACCTTGAGCTCATCCGCATCAGGTGCGACCTTACCAACTAATAAGGCCCGCACGTGCTGAATGAGGGCTTCCATAATCTGCGTCGCATCACGACCTTCTGCTAAGGCATCGTGGATATAGGACAACAATTTGGGACCATCCCCGTTGCGCAATGCATCTAGGAAGTGAATAATCCATTCTTTGCTAACAAGACCGATTAGTTCTTCTACTACTTGCGGCGTAATAGTACCTGTTGCCATACCGGCACATTGGTCTAAGATACTCAACGCATCGCGCAAACCGCCGTCTGCATGGACAGCGATGAGCTGTGCTGCTGCAGGATCTAAGCCAAAACCTTCCTTTTCCGCTACATAGGATAAACGCTGTGCGATATCGTCAGACGTAATCCGTCTAAAGGTGTATCGCTGACAACGAGATACGATAGTAACAGGTAACTTTTCAATTTCTGTAGTAGCGAAGATAAACATAACGTGAGCCGGCGGCTCTTCGATAGTTTTTAAAAGCGCATTCCACGCTTCGGTCGTAAGCATGTGGGCTTCGTCGATGATGAACACCTTTTTACGGCCCTCAACAGGCATGAATTTGACACTTTCACGAAGGGCACGCACCTCATCGATACCACGATTGGATGCGGCGTCGATTTCAAGAACGTCCATGGACTGACCGCTCAAAATCGATTTACAAGCACTACACTCGTTACAAGGATGATCCGTTGGCCCATGCTCACAGTTGATAGCGCGTGCAAAAATCTTGGCCATACTCGTTTTACCAGTTCCGCGCGGACCAGCAAACAAATACGCATGAGCTACCTTATCCTCGCGGATAGCGCGCATCAACGTATCCGATACTTGATGCTGACCAACCACATCGGTAAAGGTCTGCGGACGGTACTTACGATATAACGCAATATATGCCATTGGAACACCCCCTTTTTCCGAAAATTACAATACTTTATTATACCATATTCAGAAAATTCTGACTTCCTTAATAAAGTTCTTTCCCCAATACGAAAGTAATATATTTACTTATAAATAATGCTGATATTTCCTAGTCAAAACTCCATCATATGGTTCATAATACAACATCGTATAGTCCAGAATCGAATATCATGCATTCTAAATTAGACATAAAAAAAGCGGCCCCACAGGCCGCCTTGCAATATTCGATCACGACAGCCCCCGGGTTCCCCGTGGCACATGAAGGTTACCGCTTAGTGCTGCTACCTCTCAGTCCTGACACGATTCACAGGCCCCCATTGCACAGGCCCGAGAACTGCCATGATCCAATATTGCAATACAAATATTATACATGAAAATACCTCTATAGTCAAAGCTATAGAGGCATTTCATATGTCTTATCTAAAGGATATTCAGTTAGATTAGAAATTATTTTGCATATTTTTCTTTGAATGCAGCTAATTGAGCTTCTTCCAAGGATAAGCCTTGTTCTTTATAGCGTTCAATAGCAGCGTGCATTTCTTCATATGCTACAGGTACAACTTTTGTAAATCTGTTTACAAAGTTATTCCAGTTTTCAAGGATGTGACGGCCTTTAGCGGAATTAGTATGCAATACGTGTTGTTCTACTAATTCTTTAATGCGTTTAAGGTCATCATTATTAGCAGGACGTAATTCTACTAGACCTGTGTTTACATAACGTTCATCGCAATCGAGGATGTACGCATAGCCACCGGACATACCTGCTGCGAAGTTACGACCAATTTTGCCAAGTACAAGCACTTCGCCACCAGTCATGTATTCACAACCATGGTCGCCTACACCTTCTACAACAGCTGTGATACCACTGTTACGAACGGCGAAACGTTCACCAGCTACACCATTGATGTAGGATGTACCAGATGTAGCACCATAGAAGGCAACATTACCGATAAGGATGTTTTCATCAGCTTCAAAGATGGATTTCTTAGGTGGATATACAGTGATAGTACCACCGGATAAGCCTTTACCGAGGTAATCATTCGCATCCCCTTCAAGTTCTAATGTCATACCTTTAGGAATGAAAGCACCGAAGGATTGACCAGCAGAACCTTCAAAGTTCAATTTGATTGTGTTATCTGGCAAGCCGCTTTCACCATAACGACGTGTTACCTCAGAACCAACCAAAGTACCTACTACACGGTTAATATTATTGATAGCCAATTTAGCGCGGATAGGTTTTTGATCTTCGATAGCAGGACGACACATACGCAAGAGTTTGGACATATCCAATGTGCGTTCCAATTCGTGATCTTGGTCAACCATATGCATATGACCTACAGATGCATCGATGTATGGGTGGAACAATACGCGTTTAAGGTCAACGCGAGACAATTTGAAGTTATCGTCTTGAGATTTTTGACGAACAAGATCGATACGGCCTACCAGCTCAGCTACGGAACGAATGCCTAAACGAGCCATGATTTCACGCAATTCACGAGCGATGAAGATCATCAAGTTTTCTACATACTCAGGTTTACCTGTGAAACGAGCACGCAATTTTTCGTCTTGTGTAGCAACGCCGTAAGGGCATGTGTTGAGGTTACATACACGAGCCATTTTACAGCCTACAGCAACGAGTGGTAATGTACCGAAGCCGAATAACTCAGCGCCAAGCATAGCCGCAACAGCTACATCGAAACCAGTCATCAACTTGGAGTCTACTTCCAATTTAACACGGTCACGCAATCTGTTGAGCATCAATGTTTGATGAGTTTCGGACAAACCTAATTCCCAAGGCACACCAGCATGTTTTACAGATGTACGACCTGCCGCACCTGTACCACCATCGTAACCAGAGATTAAGATATTATCTGCTTTTGCTTTTGCTACACCAGCCGCGATAGTACCAACGCCTGCTTCAGATGTTAATTTAACGGAAATACGAGCATCTTTGTTAATGCATTTCAAATCGTAAATCAACTCTGCCAAGTCTTCGATGGAGTAAATATCGTGATGTGGTGGTGGAGATACGAGTTCTACGCCAGGAGTGGAGTGACGAGCTTTCCCGATTTCAGGGTATACTTTTTTACCTGGTAATTGACCACCTTCACCTGGTTTAGCACCTTGTGCACATTTGATTTGCAATTCTTTTGCATGAATGAGGTAGTTTGCAGTTACACCGAAACGACCAGATGCAATTTGTTTTACTTCAGAGTTCATGCTGTCGCCATTTGGCAATGGTTTAAAACGAGCTACGTCTTCGCCGCCTTCACCAGAGTTAGATGTAGAGCCAAGACGGTTCATAGCGATAGCAATCGTTTCATGAGCCTCTTTACTGATAGCACCATAACTCATAGCGCCCGCTTTAAAGCGTTTTACGATGGATTCTTCAGGCTCAACCTCTTCGATAGGAATACCGCCGCCCACTGGGTAGTTTAATTCCATCAAGGAACGCAATGTTACATGGTAATCGTTGCGAATCGCTTTAGAGTATTCTTTATATTTTGCGTAATCACCGTTGATAAGGGATTCTTGTAAAAGATCAATTGTTTTAGGATTGAACAAATGCTCTTCCCCATCTTTTACAGGGCCATACCAACCACCTGGTTCAAGCACAGATTCATCGGATTTGAAAGCACGGTCATAACGAGCCAATGCTTCATTGGCAACGCCTACAAGACCAATACCGCCAATACGTGTTGGTGTATTTACGAAGAACTTATTAATAAAGTTGGTATTCAAGCCCAAAGCTTCGAAGATTTGGGCACCATGGTAGGAACGAACTGTGGAGATGCCCATTTTGGACATAACCTTCATAATGCCGCCTACAGCTGCTTTAATGTAGTTCTTTTCTGCTTGTTCAGGTGTAATATCACCAAGGCGTTTACGAGCTTGTAAATCGCGTACAGTTTCAAGGGCCAAGTAAGGATTGATAGCTGTTACACCATAACCGATCAATGTACAGAAATGATGTACTTCGCGAGGCTCACCAGATTCGAGGATAAGACCAATTTCTGTGCGCAATACTTTTCTAATTAAGTGATTATGAACAGCTGCTACAGCTAACAACGCTGGAATTGGTGCATGATTTTCATCGACTCCACGGTCGGATAAAATCAATACATTTTGCTCTGTACGTGCTGCTTCTTCTGCTTTTTCGCACAATTCATTCAACGCATCACGCAAGCCATCCGCACCCTTAGTTGGGTCGAAGAGGATTGGCAATGTAACAGATTTCATGCGACGGCAATCAAGAGCCTTAATGGACGCCAATTCTTGATTTGTAAGAATTGGTGTACGCATGGACAACGCATAGGTACCAGCTTTATTAGGATCTGTTAAGTTACCAGAGTTACCAAGCATAACGCGTGTAGATGTAACCATTTCCTCACGAATGGAGTCGATTGGAGGATTTGTTACTTGCGCGAACATTTGCTTGAAGTAGCTGTATAACAATTGTGGTTTATCAGACAAGATAGCAAGTGGAGCATCGGCACCCATTGCACCTACAGGGTCTTTACCATCTTTCGCCATAGGTACGATCATACGTACAAGATCTTCTTGAGTATAACCAAAGGCTTGTTGCTTTTGGAACAAATCTTCTACTTTTGGAATATCGCTTTCATCAGCTTGCGTAATTTCAGACAAGTGGATTACGTGCTCTTTTACCCATTCATCATATGGCAATTCAGTAGCAACGCGTTGTTTGATTTCTTCGTCGGAAATAATACGTTGTTCCTCTGTATCGATGAGAAGCATTTTGCCTGGCTCCAAACGACCTTTAGCGCGAATATTTTCAGCATTTTCGTTTACTACACCCACTTCGGACGCCATGATAACGCGATCATCAGTTGTTACATAGTAACGAGCAGGACGTAAACCATTACGGTCAAGTACGCCACCGATAACAGTACCATCAGTAAAGCCCATAGCGGCAGGACCATCCCATGGTTCCATCATGAAGCTATTGAACTCATAGAAGTCATGTTTTTCTTGGCTCATGAGATTATTGCGTTCCCAAGGTTCAGGAATCATCATCATAATCGCATGAGGCAAGGAACGACCTGTCATGTGCAAGAATTCCAAAGTATTGTCGAACATAGCGGAGTCAGAACCGCTATCATCTACTACAGGGAATACCTTTTTAATATCTGGGAATAATGGAGATTCCGCTTTGCCTTCACGAGCATTGATCCAGTTTACGTTACCACGGATTGTGTTGATTTCACCATTATGCACTAAGAAACGGTTAGGATGCGCCCGAGCCCAGCTTGGGAATGTATTCGTACTGAAACGAGAGTGAACCATAGCCAATGCAGATGTAAAGTCAAGGTCACTCAAATCAAGGTAGAAGTCACGCAATTGACCAGGTGTTAACATACCTTTATATACGATTGTTTTAGAGGACAAGGATGCAATATAGAAATCACTAGATAATTCCTTGCTCAATGGAACAATGCGTTTTTCTGCTAATTTACGAATAATATATAATTTACGTTCAAATTCTTTATTATTAGTTACGTCTGGGCCTTTACCGATGAGGATTTGAATCATCCAAGGGCGAATGGCAGCTGCTTCTTTACCAACTTTTGTACCATCAACTGGCACTTCGCGCCAACCGAGAACAACTTGGCCTTCTTCGCGTACAACCTCTTCGAAAATGCGTTTTTGCTCGTTACGGAGGCTTTCATATTTATGGGCAAATATCATACCTACGCCGTACTCACCAGCTGCAGGCAAGTTGATACCAAGCACTTCGCATTCGCGTTTGAAAAACTCATGAGGAATTTGTACCAAAATACCGGCACCATCCCCTGTGTCCTTATCGGCACCAGCACCACCACGGTGTTCAAGGCGCTCTAAAATACGCAAACCATCATCGATAATATCGTGGGATTTTTTACCTTTAATATTAACGACAAAGCCCATGCCGCACGCATCCTTTTCAAATTGGCTGCTGTACATACCATTAGCTTCTAGTCTAGCTTGATCTAGACATTGTTGCTCGATTGTGCTCTGATTCCTATCCATAACGTGCACTCCTTCATATCACTTGATCAATCCAAGCTCTGCGGCATCGTTCCGTTCGGTCTTGGTGAAAGTATAACTATAAACTACTTCTAAAGAATCCATTCTGTAGTGATATTATCGGCTGTAACCGTCCATATCCTCATCTAAATTTTAAATTCTATAGAATTTTTGTCTATACATAGTATACTCCTGTCCACTGTGAATTGAAAATATAAAAAAAACATAGTCCATGACTTTAAGTCATAGACTATGCATTTTTATCACTATTGTTTTTTGTATACACGAATACACAATCATCAATTGAGCTTTTTTTGTTTTACGTGGCACGCTCTGTGACCACATCTAGCAATTGAGCTTTCTTTATTTTACGTGGCATGCTCTATGACCACATCTTCATTTAGATTATAGTTGATGATACTTATAAAAGCAATTACTATTTTTCACGACCAAAATCATCCCCTACTTCACAGGTTACCGTCATAGCCTCGTCCTTACCATAGGGTACAAAGGTGAGTTCTGACGCATGTAAGCATTGACGTGTATAAGGTTTATTGCGTGTCCCATACATGGCATCTCCCACAATAGGATGACCAATGTGTTCCATGTGCACGCGGATTTGATGTGTTCTACCGGTTAATAATTTGAACTTCAATAGCGTATGTTCGCCTTCGTGACCAAGAACGGTATATTCCGTTTGAGCCGGTTGACCAAATTCATCGATGACACGGCGATTATCAAATACTGGATCTACACCGATAGGTGCATCGACAACACCATCTGAGTTAATGCGACCTTCTACAAGACCAGTATAGATGCGATCGATACGACCAGCTTGTAATTCATCAGTGTAATATTGCTGAGCTTCCTTTGTTTTACCAAAGAGAATACAACCAGATGTGTCTCGGTCAAGACGATGTACAGGGCGTACCTTGTGAACTACACCTTTTTTCGCATAATACCCAGCCACATAGTTACTCAATGTACCAGATTTAGTTTGTCCCGCTGGATGAACAAGCATGAATGGAGCTTTATCAACCACCAAAGTATGAGCATCTTCGTAGAGAACTGTAATTGGACCTTTTTCTACATCGACGCCATAGTCCTTATCCTGTGGTAATTCCAAAGTTAATACATCACCCTTTTTGAGGGAACGCTGGGAATGGGCTACACGGCTATTTACTTTCACCCGTTTCTTGCGGAACATCATTTGAATATCTCGAGAAGATAATGAAAAGCGTTCTTTTACATATTTAGAGACCGTCAATTCTGTCGGTTCTTTCACCGTATACGTTTTCCAGCTCATATTACCACCATTCGTTAATATATGTTTTTTGTTCAGGATAGAGAATATCGAAGAATTCTAGCCATTCCTCATTAGCTGAAAGTTTACCTTCAAAAGCAAGATCACGAGCGGTTAATGTGCCCATTAAGAGTTGGCTCAAAGCACCGACTTCAACAGTAATATCTACGTCCCCATCTAATGTGTCAGACACCTTTTTAACAGATGGTGTCAATGCACCGCCATATTGGACTTCATAGCACCCTTCATTCCACTCACAAAGGCTATCTTTCACACCAAAGGTCATTGTAATAGGCATCATCAAAGCCTCTGGGTTTACAGGAATGGATTCGAAGGCAGCTTTCACATCCACAATACGGCTCATCATGTACGGCATTGTGGAATGTCCGCTTTTACCATCTGGATAGAAGCGATAGTATGTATCGTGAAGGCCCTCATTCCAACGAATAGTAGTGCCTTGAGAACGGTGGTTATAGAAGTAGTTCAACAATGCTCGTTGTGCACGACGTGTAGTATAAACTAATTCGGATACAGGAATTTCAGGTTGACCTAAGCGATATACCGCATAGCCTTCGATAACACCTTCATCATTGCGCACTACAGCGATATTCACGCCTTCTGCAAAGAAGCTGCCGAGCAAGCGTTTCCATTCCTTTTCACCGCGTTCAGCATAGCCAGAAAGACGAGCTGTATATGCTTTATATACAGGATCAAGCAATGTCCATTGGTCAACGCTATTAAGTAAACCAAAGCTCAAGGATTTATCAGTCATAGGGCGCAAGTCCTCAAGAGACATAGCGTTCACCCATTGATGTGCATAGAGTTCCCAACCATATTGTTGGTAGAATGCAGCCTTGGAAGGCATTAAAATCGTCAATGCTTGACCGCGGTTGCGAAGTTCTTCAAGAGAAGACTTTAGCAAGGCACCACCTACGCCACCACGGCGAGCTGCTGGATGTGTTGCTACGCCAACCATGTAACTTGTAGGCAATACAGCACCACGAACATTGATATTATATTGACGCAAATGAACGGTACTCAACAATTGACCTTGTTCGAGACCAACCATTGTGTTTTCTGGTTCATAGCAATTGGTAAAGTAATATTGGAAGAATGGGTCTTCCTTTGGTTCAAAGCAGTACGACCATAGATTTTCTACATGTGGCGTATCTTGAGCCGTTGCAATTCTAAATTCCATAAGTATATCCTCGTTATAGTAATAAACCACTTTCTATCTGTTACATCGCATCGCATCGCATCGCATCGCATCGCATCGCATCGCATCGCATCGCCATGATGATACAAAATATACAGTCAAATAGATAGGCTAACACTTCTATTATAACAAAAAGAGCTATGAAGCACATCGGCTTCATAGCTCAGATTTTTATTTACCGCCTGTCGCATTGTCTGCTTCGTTAGCATATACTGCGTCGTATTTTTCAGCAAAGTGATCTGGATTGTAAGATTCTTTTGCTTGGCGAAGACCAGGCAAGCCCATATCTTCTTCACGGTTAATGAATTCTACATCGCTAAATTCATGACGAATGAATTCATTATTGATAGCTTGGTACAAACCACGGATATCTGGATTTGCTTTTTCAATGTGAATCAACGCCATTTTATCATTCAACAATTCACCGATACTGAAGGCTTCAACGCGGCCAAACAATTTGATGGCGCCACCTTTAAGGCCTAACGCCTCCCAATTATCGAATAACAAGTTGATAGCTACCAATTCATCTTCGATACCTTCTTCATGATGAGTTTCTACCCAAGATGCTGCTGTTTCGCGGCACAATGGAATGATATCTTCAGTGATTGGCATATATTCATAGTTAGAATATTGCATACGGAATTGATTCAAATGGTTTTTCTTTTGACGGAATTTCTTACCAGACAAGTTGATAAGATCTTCAGACTTATAAATGTATTCGTAGTTGTCGCGGTCAGGTGTAAATTCATAACGACCAGGACATAACTCTTCCATACGCTCTTTTACAACTTTGCTAACACCTTTGAAAAGGAATGGCAAATTATTTTCTACGAACCATTCTTTAGCGCGTAACAAACCATCAAGGAACTTTGCATCTTTACCGGCAAACGGAGGTAATAGGAATGGTTCACGTTTACCGCCACCTTGGATGTACAATACACCGTTTTCCTCAGCCCAACGAATACCATACGCCTCTTGCCACATAAATAATGTAGTAAAGCAATTATCAGATGCTTCGTAATGATGTTGTTCAAAATATTTATCGATTAATGGTTTGTCTCTTAGTTCAAAACGTTTAAATTCTAAAATAATAATCCCTCCTATCAAATTCCTCGGTCGAGGTGTTTACCATTGGTACCTATAACCACATGGTTCTTCATTATAATTTAACAGATTCACCTAATTCAAAGTTTCCGTCGGTTGTAATTACCTTATCTCCTTCGTTTAGGCCTGAAATAATTGCTACATCATCGTCTTCTGTCATACCGACCTCAACGACACGTACGTCAACTGTATTATTTTCGGTCAATACATATACGTATTTGCCGTCTTGGTTTTCGCGAACCGCTTTGCTTGGTACAGTGAGCATCTTCGCTTTTATATCTGACTCGATGATGAGCGTATAGAACTCGCCAGCCTTGATAAGGCCTTTGTCATTGTTGAAAGTAGCTTTCACAAGAACACTTGGTACATTTTCTGGCTGTGTTACATCTACATAGGTCAATTCGCCAGGTAATTCTTGGTCGCCTACCTTGAGGAGTACCTTAATCCCCTTTTTAGCGTCAGGTGTGCCTAACTTCATCGCCGCATCACGAGGAATGCTAAGGGATGCTACCATCGGTGTAGATTGTTGAATCATCATGAATGGACGATCTGCAATCGCCATTTGACGGTCTTCATTGTAAATAGCTGTTACCGTACCAGCTATAGGCGCTACAATTGTAGATGCTGCCATTTGTGCAGATACTTGAGCGATTTGAGCCTCAATAGCCGCCGTATTAGCACCACCGCCGCCACCGCCAGTTGTTACTGTCGTAGTTTGTGGCTGAGACCGCTCTACAATGCGATCATATTCTTTTTGAGTAATCATGCCCGCTTCGCGCATCTTCTGAGCTTGTGCCAATTGAGCACTATCTACAGACGCTGCTGTCGTAGTTGTCACAGACGTCGCATAGGACTGAGCTGAGGCTTGCGCTAACTGACCTTGTAAGGATGCTAGCTGTTGCTGTAAAGCCGATGTATCTACAGTGGCCAAGACTTGACCTTGTTGTACTTGGTCGCCTACTTTCACAGCATATGCGACCTGCCCCGTCAACGTCGGCGTTACCGTCGCCTTATTGAGAGCTGTTACATTGGCGTCATTATGGATCTGCAGTGGCATATCCTTGTATGTTACATCAGCAACGGATACCGTTTTCGTACCGCAACCAGCGATGGCCAAGGCCATCATCACAACACCAAGCATAGCAACTACAGAATAAATTCGTTTTAATTTCATTCTGTCACTTCCTGTCATATTGATTTTTATCAATACCTTAGTATATCATAAAATCAATTAGAATTGTATGAAAGCTAATTCCTTTAATTAATGGATATAACGGAGGTTCTCATGGAAGAACGGATGGATTTTAGAATTTTAAATAACGGTAGCTTTATTCCCTCTATCGGTTATGGTACCTACAAAACAGGTAGCGAAGGAGAAACAGAACAAGCCGTAACTAATGCATTAAACGTAGGTTATCGATTACTCGATACAGCTGCCTACTACGGCAACGAAGAGGCCGTTGGCAGAGGTATCAAAGCATCTGGCGTTAAACGTACTGACATCGTTATTACCACAAAAATTTGGCATACCGACGCAGGCTACGATAATACGATGCGTGCTGTTGAAAGCTCCTTGAAAAAATTAGACACTAATTATATCGATATTATGCTCGTACATCAACCCCTTGGCGACTATTACGGTTCTTGGCGCGCCATGGAAGAGTTATACGACCAAAACGTATTGCGCGGGTTAGGCCTATCTAACTTTTACGAAGATCGCTTAATCGACTTGCTATATCACTGCAATGTGAAACCTGTGGTGAACCAAATTGAATGTCATCCATTCAACCAACGCCAATCTCTTATTCAATTGATGAGAAAGCATCAAGTAGTGGGCATGGCTTGGTCTCCATTCACCCGTGACCGCCAACCTATTTTTGACCATCCTATCATCAAAAGCTTGGCTGAAAAATACGGCGTGTCTAAACATCAAATCATCTTGCGTTGGCACATTCAACGTGGCATCATTCCATTGCCAAAGGCAAATAATGTAAGTCACATGGAAGCCAACTTCGATGTATTCGATTTCAAACTTACAAACATCGACATGGACGTTATGGAACTATTAGATCAACAAGACTTCTTGGAAGATCACCATACAGCGCCAGGTCTAGAAAGACTATTACAACTAAGATAAAAAGAAAACCACTTATATCTCCCTTCTTTTAGGAATAGATATAAGTGGTTTATTTTATTGTAATTTATTTAGGCACATTAAAGACAGCTTGTATAAGGATCATGTACACTACAGTGCCCGCCCCAATGGATATAAGCATATTTCGCTTCCATAGATGTAAGCCTACGGTAACAACCAATGCAATCAATTCAGGTATGCCATATGGATACGATAGGACGACAGTTTCTTTAAAAGTATATACAACGAGCATCCCCATCACAGAGGCAGGTAGCGCTTTACCAAGATAGAGCACAAAGTCTGGTGCCTTTTTACCAGGTGGGAATATAAGAAACGCCCCAAAACGAGTCAATAATGTACCTGCTACTACGATAGCAACGGTCATAACCATTTCTATACTAGTCAAGGCGCACACCTCCCCACTTATACGCAATATAAGACGCAACGAGCATACAACTCATAGAGGTAAGCATAAAGAGGGACTTACCTACTACTAATAGCATAATAAGTGCTACTATAGCACCCGCTACACCAAAGGCTTTAATCCTATTATTCTTAGCATTCAATAACATTTCAAGGAATATCACAATAAATAGGCCCGGTAATACGAAATCAATGCCCCGTAAATCTACAGCAGCCAATAAATTCCCGAATAAGCCCCCCACAAGAGTACTAAATACCCAGAATACGTAGTTAAGCCAAGATACATGGAAATAGAACCACTTTTCATCTACATCTTCTGGAAGCTTAGTTGAGGCATTGATAGCAAAGCTTTCATCGCACATCCAAGCTACGGTAGGAAACCATTTCCAGCCCATATTAACATAGCGCTGTAACATAGGCAGCCCATAGAAGAAATGACGCCCATTGACAAACATAGTCAAAACAAAGGCATTTAACGGATCAAAGCCTGCCATGAGCATACCAATAGTGACGAATTCCATGGAGCCTGCGAAAATAGTGGCTGCTAAAACAGGTGCCGTCCACCACGGAAAGCCTTGGCTCGTCGCATACAGGCCAAACCCTAATCCTATGAAAAAGAAGCTAATACCCATAGGAATCATAATAGGAAGCGCAAAGGAAAAGGCACTTCGACGCTTTATTTCACTCAAAGGATTTTCTCCTTTCCAAATCATATATCTTATATATGTAAACAATAGTCAAAACTAATCTTAGCCCTCTTTCAGACGCTAAAAACTAATTTGAACAATAATAAAAGACACCATATGGTGTCTTTTATGTAAGCTATTATATACATTGTATATAATCAGTGTCAATTTTGATGGATTTAACCAAATGTATTATAAAGCGCGCGTTAAAATTTCACGAGCTACTTCTGGTGTTACATCGCCTTTTTCACCAAGTTGTGTCATACCATGGGCTTCTAATTGTTTCACAATTTTATCAACTGCTTCTTCGCCTAGACCATAGTCTTTCAAATGGGTAGATACACCAAGGGACTCGAAGAATTCACGGGTTTTAGCGATAGCCTTATCTGCTTTTTCTTGATTTGTACCTTCTGTAATATGCCATACACGTGTAGCATATTGTGCCAATTTTTCAAGCTTGTCTGCTTTTTTCACTTCTAACAATGCAGGCAATACAATAGCTAATGTAATCCCATGGTCAAGATGGTACGTCGCAGTCAACTCATGACCGATAAGATGTGTTGCCCAGTCTTGTGGCACACCTGCACCAATCAAGCCGTTTAATGCCAAGGCAGAAGCCCACACATGGTTAGCACGAATATCGTAGTTTTCTGGATTCTCTACCGTTTCTTTGCCGATTTCAATCATAGTTTTCAAAATACCTTCACTGAAACGATCTTGAATACGGCCTTCTACAGGATATGTTAAATATTGCTCTGTAGTATGTACGAAAGTATCGATAACACCATTCTTAACTTGTTTTTCAGGCAATGTGAAAGTCAATGTTGGATCGAGCATGGAGAACTTAGGGAATATTAAGTTACTGAACACAGGATATTTACCATCACCATAAGTAATAACGGCACCATTGTTCATTTCGGAACCCGTAGCAGGAAGTGTCATAACTGTACCAAATGGCAAGGGATTTGGTACCATCTCTACTGGAACCGCTGGCACACTAGCTTTCATAACCTCAATAACAGGTCCATCATAGGTAGCGCCCATAACGATAAGTTTTGTAGCGTCTACTACAGAACCGCCGCCTACAGCGAGAACGAAATCTACACCATGTTCTTTAATGAAAGCTACTGCACGTTCACACGTTTCAAGGGATGGGTTTGGCTCAATACCGCCGAATTGCTCTACCTTACGGTTACCAAGTGCCTTTACAATGCGATCAATAAGACCACTACGCACTGCAGATCCGCCGCCGTAAGTAATGAGTACCTTTGCCTCCTTTGGCACCAATACATCTAATTCATCTAAACGATCTTTACCAAATACGATATAGGTTGGATTATAAAAATCAAAGTTAAACATGGGGACCTCCTAAGTATTATATTTGTATTCCACCATTTTAATTGTATAAAACTTTTCTTTATTATACCATATTTCGATTTTTTTAGATATATCTAGATGACGCTACTTTCAATTACTTAATAACTCTACTTTACAATCATCCTGAAAGCCATAGTTTTAATCTATAGCCAACCCCTATATTTTTATCTATATACAAAACCCCATTTACATGATAGGATATATCCATTATATGTATATAGAAAGGGATGTTCACATGAAATTAAAAAAATTTATTGCCCCTCTTCTCGTTGGCGTTTTAGCATTCGCCATCGCAGGCTGTGGCACAAATACAAATCAATCTAGTCAGGCACCAAAGGAAATTAAAATCGGTGCTACTGCTGGTCCTCATGCTCAAGTTGCTGAAGCCGTTGCAAAAGAGGCTAAAAAACAAGGTATCGACCTTAAAGTTGTAGAGTTCTCCGATTATGTAACACCAGATAAAGCCCTCGCTGATGGCGACATTCAATTGAATGCGTACCAACACGTGCCATTTATGGAAAACTTTAACAAACAAAATGGTTCCAACTTAGTAGCAATCGGTAAAACCCTTTTAGTGCGTATGGGATTATATAGTAATAGTGTACATAGCGTACAAGATGTACCTGAAGGCGCTACGGTTTCTATTCCAAATGACCCTACTAATGGTGGTCGTGCATTAGTATTATTAGCTAAAGCTGGATTAATTACGTTAAAAGATGGTGTCGGCTTCAAAGCAACTGTTGCAGATATCACATCTAACCCGAAAAATATAAAGATTCAAGAATTAGAAGCAGCTCAATTACCTCGTAGTCTAGATGATGTAACAATTGCAGTTATTCCAATGAATTATGTACAAAGTGCTGGCCTTAGTGTAGAAAAACAAGGCTTCTTCTTCGAATCAAAAGATGAACCATTAACAGTTATCGTACTTGCTGTACGTAATGAAGACAAAGACAACGAAACTTACAAAAAAATTGCAGACATCTACAAATCTGATGCTATTAAACAATACATCGACGAAACATTCAAAGGCACTATTACAACTGCCAACTAATATAATTTATATCATCACTATATAGCTAAAAAGAGATACTTCAATGATTACAATCATTGAAGTATCTCTTTTTTTACTCTTCTGTATCAAATGTAACATCTAATGGTTGACGTTCCACAATATTGCGGTAACGAACCTTTGGATAGCCCATTAAGATACCACCAGCAATGATTTTATCTTCAGGCACACCTAATAGCTCCAATAATGGTTCATATTCTGCTTCTCCAGCATGTTCAAAGAAGCCTGCCCAACAAGTGCCTAAACCTAATGTTGGTGCATACAACTCTGCATAAGACAAGCAAGAATGACCACTATCGTGAGTACGATGAATATCCTTTTTAGAACCGATAGCCACTACTAACGCAGGCGCATCACGCAAGATGTATTCCTTACCTTTATCCACTTCAGCTTGTGCTGCACGAGCATAAAGACGCATAATCGGCACAGTTTTCGCAGCTAAATGCATCCACTCAAGAACGAGATCTGCAATGCGGCGCAACTTTTGTTTATCCCGAATTACAATATAAGAAATACCTTGTGTATTTGTTGCTGTGGGAGCCATTCTCGCAACATTTAATACCTTTCGAATAAGCTCAGCAGGAACTGGTTTATTTTGGTAATTACGAATAGAGCGACGGCTGCGTAAGAATAACTCAGCTTGCTCTGGCGTTAACTTTTGTTCTTTTGTGATATCGATTTGCTCTTTACGTGGTGTCATATCACTATCAAGAGCAAGTGTAGGGCAGACAGAAATACAATGCCCACAGGAGATACAACCTCCTTTGCCAGTTACAGGCCCATTTTCGGACATCACTAGCAAGCCTGTCGGACAGTCAGCTACGCAAAGGCCGCATCGTGTACAGACTTCTGTATTGACGGTAAATAACATCTGATAAATCCTCCAAACACTACTATAAAGCCTATTATAACACAATCAATCAAGGGTTATCTAGACAACATATGCTTTTCAAGGTTATTCTCCCTATTTTGATGGGGCCCTATTTCATTTCTACAACCTAGTAAAAAAAGTACAAATATACTTGCTTGCTCCGTCCTTCGCAAAGTCGCTGCACAAGTATATTCGTACTTTTTTATAATTATATTTATAAAGGCGTCCCATCAAAATAGAACTACACACTTAAATACATAACACCTAGATAAGCCGATTGTTCTATGTAAAAAGGCTTTAAACTAATGGCGCCACGCCCACCATGTGGGAAAAAATAGCCTGCAGCTAGGCTTTATAGTAGTGGTGCCATGCCCACCGTAGGGGAAGGACTAGCCTGCGGCTAGTCCTTCCCTTCCCCCATCATATAAAAGCATATTGAGTAAATGTCATATGTAGCTTGTGATGGGACTAGTTAATAGTAGGCGCTCAAATAATAAAAAGAGTTCCCTATGCAGCGACTTTGCGAAGAACGGAGCAAAGAGGGAACTCTTTTTATTATTTATTGAGTTGTCGCAATCTAACGGGGCCCCATCACAAGCGGAAAAGGAAATTTACTCAAATGCTTTTATAAGTTCCATGTATTCCGCTTTGTGTGTCATTCTCCATGTACCAAAGTCTGGTTCTGGGGATTGGTTCAAAATGTTTGCCAAGGCTTCCAAGAATTCGGGAATTTTTGTGGCTACGATATTGCCTGCCATTTTACCGAAGTTTTCGGAGCCCATGTGTTCTGAGCCACCGTCTACGAGGATGAATGCTACGGTAGGTTTCTTGTCTACTAGTTTTACAGCGCCATGGAAACCAATTTCACCGATTTGGTGTGTACCACAGGAGTGTGGACAGCCGGAGATGTGTAAACGAGGTAGTTTACTTGTGTCTACACCTTTTTCTTCAAGGTGTTCGAAGATGTCTTTCAAAAGACCATTGGAGTCTTGCATACCAATTTGGCATACTGTAGAGCCTACACAGGACACGGAGCGACGGAAGTCATTTTCTGCACTGTCATCTGTTAATTCTGCAATTTTACGAGCCTCATCAGCAGTAAGGTTGATGAAGAACAATGCTTGGTCCGGCGCAATACGAGCTTCCACTTGATCCAGTGTTACTGCATAATCGAGAGCAGCCAATAGATGTTCTACATTAGCGTCGCCACCTGCCGGATGGTATTCAACGTAGTATAAACCTTCTTGTTTTTGACGGTGAATACGATCATTTTCCACAGAATTATCACGCTTACCTGTTTTTGTAATTTCACAAGCATAATCAGCAGGATTAATTGTTAATTGTTCAACTTCTTTCACCATCGCCAATGTTTCTTCATAGGTCTTGATGAAAGCTTCCGCTCCACCCATTTCAGCAGGCATGTAGCGAGTACGAGCCTTACCACGGTTTTTGAAATTTCCATGGTTAGCAAAGACCATAAGCATAGCTTTCACATGGTACAAAACATCCTCAGGCGCCACATCGTGCGCTACAGGAATACCAATGCGAGGATTTGGGCCAATACCACCACAAGCATATACATCAAAGGTATTGTGTTTTGTTAAATTGAAACCAAGGTCCTTGAATGTAGCATGAGGCGTACTATCGAAGCCATTATCGATACCCATTTTAAATTTGCGAGGAATTTTGATGTAGAACATTTGCTCTAGAAGGAACTCGCTAATAGCCGTTGCATATGGCGTAATATCTAAGGTTTCACGAGGATCAATACCGCGTAAAATACTCGCCACTACATTTGGATTGTCCCCACCAGCACCGCGGTTATAGATACCGTGATCATAGCATTCTTTATAGAGATTTAAAATTGTATCACCATCGAGGCCATGCATTTGCAAGCATTGGCCGGTAGTAAAATGTACGTGTTGTAAGTTATATTTACGGATAGAGTCAGCTAAGAACTGCATGTGCTGATGCGTCATGCGTCCCCCATTGAAGCGCCAACGGCTCATACCAGAGTTAGCACCGCGCTCGGCGTAACTACCATAGGCCCCAGATTGACCTTTATAATCCGCAATAGACATTTCTTTCTTATAGAATTTATGCGTCATATCTTCAAACTTTGGATAGTCTGCAATTAATCGATCTTTCAATTCTTGTGTAATCATACTATTACCCTCTTGGCTTATATCTATTAAGCATAATACAAAACTTTGTATTGGTTAGTATACCATACACGCATACGTATGTTAGTAGCCAAGCTCACAATTTTAATATCAATTACAAATAACATGCTTTACAATCTGTAATAATAATCACTTTTAATTAGAACAATAGAAAATCCTAATCGTACAAAAAAAGAACAGCCCAAAGGCTGTTCTTTCATTATTATTAAATTCTACTATGTAGGAATAATCCTAAGTCTGCCTATTAAACTCGACCTTCATTAGGATTGTTATAGGCATCTTTATCGATGGTACCCATAATCTTATCTACTACGAGAGCATTTGTTAAGGAACCAGATACGTTCAAGCATGTACGGCCCATGTCGATCAATGGATCGATTGCAAGAATTGGGCTGATGGATGTGAAGTACGCACCAAGGCCTGTACCACTAAGGGATACGGATGCAGCCATTGTAGCTGTACCAGGAACACCAGCGATACCAACGGAACCGATAGCGATAACGATAACACTCATGATGTACATAGTCAAATCGAACGGAATATTTGCTACATTAGAGATATATACAACGACAAGTGCTGGGAATACGCCGGCACAACCTTGCATGCCCGCAGTAGTACCGAAGGATGCTACTGTATTAGCTGTTGTAGCATTTACGCCAAGACGTTTTGTCAATGTTTCAACAGTTAACGGCAATACGCCCATAGAGGAACGGGATGTGAAAGCTAACAAGAGCGGAGCTTTTGCTTTTTTGAAGTATGTAATCGGATTGTAACCAAAGCTAGCAATTAAGATAGCTTGAACAACGAACATAATCAAAAGGCCAACGTAAAGCAATACTACGAATAGACCCATGTCTAAAATAGCTTGCACGCCACGTGTTGCCAATGTAGATGCCAACAATGCAACTACGCCGTATGGCATAAGACCAATAATGAAGTCTGCTACCCAAGAAATCAATTGGTGAAGTTCATCAAATAGCTTAGTAAAGATTTCCATGCTATTTGTGCCTGTTTTTTTCAACAAACGAGCAACGCTACCCAAGATAATAGCAAATACTACGATGCCGATAACATTTGTTTCAGCTGCAGCTTGAATTGGGTTACTTGGAATCAATGCACGGAATGTATCAACCATTGGTTTGATTTCACGAATCTTTTTACCAGATTCAACAATATCAAAACCTTGTCCTAAACCGAAAGCATTACCCAAGATAAGACCAACAATAGCAGCAACCGCTACCATGCCTAAATTTGTAGAAACCATGGCAACCACTAATTTCTTAAGGTTTGCACCTGCTTCCATGTGCAAGATAACATGTACAATGGAAATAAATACAATAGGAATAACAAGCATGCGGATCAAATCAATAAAGCCGCCCCCCACTAGAGAGAACCACTTAGTACTTTCTTTGATGTAAACCACTTTAGATGGATCATCTGGGAAGCCCGCAATGATTTGAACTGCAATACCGAGTACGGCACCAACAATGGTACCAATAATAACGAGATTACCAAAGGATGTGCCCTTGCGTTGCAATACATAAATACCGATTAACGCGAGCACAAATACTGCGATAATAGCGATACTTATTGGATTACTTAACATGAGGTAATCTGTAAAGAATGGAATATTCATAATACACCTCTTTAATTCATATCACAATAATAGGTTATGAATTAAGTATAGCATATATCGAAAATTTTACAAGTAAAATAATTCGAATTTTATAAGTTTATCTATGCAGAATCTGCAAGCCCCATAAACACCTTAATCTACATGGATGTACATATGGCTCTATAATTTCATGATTACTATACATCATAATAGAAAGCTAGGTATATAAAAAGGTGACCTTCGTAAGGAAGATCACCTTTAAAATTATTCAGTTATAGCTATACCTACCTAACGTATTAGCGATTAACCAAAACGTAAGTTACTTGGATAGGACCATGAGCACCATCTACAGTAACCAACTCAATATCAGCTGTACGGGATGGACCAGAAATCAAGCAGATATTTGTAGGGAATTTGGATGGATCGTTGTGATAACGTTCAGCCAAGTTTTCCATTGTTTGAGTCATACGTGGGTTGATTGTATCCGTGTACAATACAGCGATATGTGTAGTAGGCAACAAGCTAATAGCACGGCCAGATTCTTCACCAGACGCTTGTACTACAGTAGCAGTTTCAGCAATACCGCAGTATGGGAATGTAATACCGATATCTGCATTGGCAGTGTTGGAGATACATTCTTCACGGCCTTTAGCTGGGTCCCATTGGAAGTATGTACGAGTGCCGCCATTATTAGCTGCATCTTGTTCGAATAATTCTTTTAATTTATATTCATCTACTTCAGGAGTGCTTGGGAATACAACCTTACCATTGCCCCAATCTTCGATAGCTGCCAAAATTGTTTCACCTAATTTATCAGGTGTAGTTTCAACGAATTTTGTACCAACACGTTGACATTGTTCCTTAAACATTGTCAAAATTTGATCTTTATTCAAATCTTTGAACATAGTTTCTTGAGGACCATGGCTGTAATCAAAGTCCTCTACAAATGCAGGGCACATTTCTTGATCACGGCCTAATGCACGAGATAAACGTGCAATAAATTGTTTACGTTTAGCTTCATCCATTATTTTTTCTCCTTCTTCTTGTTCTTTTCATGTTCAGCATATAAGTCACGGAATTTCTTGAACTTCAATGTACCCATTTCTTTAGATTTAGTCCAGCCGTTCATAACTGGAATAGCTTGAGTCCATGTAGGCATATTGCCTTCTTTGTTACTGATCAAGTTCATACCGATAGCACCAGCTTTTGTACCAAGGTCGAATAATGTGGAGTTACCAAACATCTTAGCCGCTGCAGTGAAGATTGCTTCTTCTGCTTTCGGACGAGTTTTTTCGATGTCAGCCATAATATGACGGTGTTCCATCAATAATTCATGCAATGGAATAGCTACTGGACAGTTTTCTGTACATGCGCCGCACAATGTGGAAGCGTATGGAAGATCGCCTGCTACGTCGTAACCTTTGAACAATGGAGTCAATACAGCACCCATTGGACCTGGATATACGGAGCCATAACCGTGACCAGAGATGTGACGGTATACAGGACAGATATTCATACATGCACCACAACGGATACAACGTAACATTTCTTGGAATGTACCACCCAAGATACCGGAACGACCGTTATCGATAATGATGATATGAGTTTCTTCAGGACCGTCAGCTTCGCCAGCACGACCAGGACCAGTCATCATGGAGAAGTAGTTGGAAATTTTAGCACCTACTGCAGAGCGGTTCAACATTTCCATCATTACGTCAAGAGCTTTGAAGTCAGGAACGATACGTTCTGTACCTAAGAAGATTACTTGAGTCTTAGGAATGGAACTAGCCATACGACCGTTACCTTCGTTGGAAACGATTGTGCAAGTACCAGATGCAGCAACTGCAAAGTTACAACCATTAACGCCTACGTCAGCTTTCAAGAAGCGTTCACGTACATAACCACGTACGAAGTGAGTCATTTCAGTAGGGTTTTCTGTACCTGTATAGCCTAATTTTTCAGCAAAGATTTCGCGGATTTTATTACGTTCAAAGTGAAGGCCTGGTACTACGATGTGAGATGGTGGGCTCACTGCAGTTTGCAAAATGAATTCCGCCAAGTCAGTTTCGTTTACTTCAATACCAGCTTCTTCAAGAACTTCGTTCAAACCAATTTCTTCAGTTAAGATAGTTTTGGATTTAACGATCATTTTAGCTTCGCGTTCACGTAGGATATCCAAAGCAATTTGAGTTGCTTCTTTATCGTCGAATGCAAAGTGAACTTTAGAACCAGCTTTTTCAGCGTTTTCAACGAATTGGTTTACATAGTAATCCAAATTGTTAAGAACGTGATCACGAAGTTTAGCTGCTTCTGCGCGGAAATCTAACCATTCAGGAACGTCCGCAACTACTGTATTACGTTTATCATAAAACACGTCTTGTGCTTTTTTGATAGCTGCTACTTTGAAATCATCAGCCAAACATTCTTTTATACGTGTTTTATAGGGGCGATTGTCATATATAAGTGCCATGTCGTCTCCTCCTTAACGGCAGTTTAAGATTTCAGCAATATGCATTACTTTGATACGGCGATCGATTTCGCCTTCTTTGTGAAGACGGTCAAGCATACCAGCGATGTTCATCAAGCACGCTTGGTCAGAACCGGAAATAACGTTAGCACCTGTGCCAGCGATTTCCAATGCTTTTTCGCGTGTCATAACTTCACTAATTTCAGGGTTCTTAACGGAGAATGTACCGCCGAAACCACAGCAACGGTCTGCACGTGGTAATTCAATCAAGTTGATATCTTTAACATTTTTAAGGAGTTTGAATGGAGGCTCTTTAATGCCCATCAAACGAGTAACGTGGCAAGAAGTATGGTATGTAACGGATTCGTTAAAGCGTGCGCCTACATCTTCTACACCTAATACGTCAGTAATAAATTGAGTGAACTCGTAAATTTTGCCGCTCAATTTTTCTGCACGTGCCAACCACTCAGGTTGATCTTTCAAGAAATGATGATATTCATCACGGATTGCAAATGCGCAAGAGCCGGACATGCTGACTACATATTCAGCGTTTTCGAAGCATTCGATTGTATTCTTAATTGCATCCATAGCTGCTTCGTTGTAACCAGAGTTAGTGAACATTTGGCCACAACATACTTGTTTCTTAGGCACTACGAGCTCGCAGCCTAATCTTTCAAGTACTTCTACACCAGCCATGCCTACATGTGGGTAGAACATGTCAATCAAACACTGTTGGAAAAGATGAATTTTCATATTATCGTCCTCGTCTTTTCTAGTACTTAACCTAATAAAAAATTTTGATATGTATGTGTTATGGCAAGAATTCTAGTGAAAGGTTTTCAATAATTTTCTGCCCGAAACATTACTTATGCTTTCAAATAAATATTCAAAAGCTTTATCGATATAATTATAAATTAATCATATAGAAAATGTCCAAAGGATTGCTATATTAGTATGTACCCTTTTATTTCTTATATCGTTATGACTTTTTGTAATAATAAACATTGCATTTTATCACATATACCTACTTATTTATAAATGATTCTTGTGAAAGTCCCGTAAACTCTAGATTTTGGGAATGTTTATCATTTTGTATTCTTCAATGGTTCTCATATCGTTATTTACCTATAATTCATTGAATATTTATATAAATAGCCTTTAAATTTCAAATTCATGTAATTTTTATCCTTATATATTACATTTTCTTATAGTAGTGTATAAATTTAAAAAGTGTTATAATTTATTTTATATAAGTATAGTTTGAAAGGAGCCTTTTCAATGAAACTAAATAAATTATCTTTATCCTTGGCAATTACATTAGCCCTCGGTTCTACATTCGGCATGGCTCACGCCGAAACAACTGCGGCGCACGCAAAAGCCGAAGTATCTAATGTTGCTACAAAAACTGATACTGCAGCTAAATCTGATGTGAAACGTGTAGATACATCTGTAAAAAATGACGCTAAACGCGTTGATACTTCCGTAAAAAACGATGCTAAACGCGTTGATACTTCTGTAAAAAACGATGCTAAACGTGTTGATACATCTGCTAAAAACGATGCTAAACACGCAACTACAGTTGTAAAACATGATGCTAAGCATGCTGATGCATCCGTTAAAAGCGATGCAAAACATGTTGATGCATCTGCCAAAAATGACGCTAAACGCGTAGATACTTCCATAAAAAACGACGCTAAACGCGTTGATACATCTGTAAAAAACGATGTTAAAGAAGATGCTGCTAAAGTAGAAGGTAAAAAAGCTGTAAAAGCTAAAGAAAACTTACCTGCTGGTGTATATCCTGACACTAAAGATAACTGGGCGCGCGATGCTATCCAAGCAATGACACAAGCTGGTTACCTTTCTGGTTACGCAGATAACACATTCAAACCTGGCGCTCAAATCACTCGTGAACAAGCAGCTGCTATTTACGGCAAAGTATTACAACATAACTTAAACGAACAAGAATTAGCTGATATTGTAACAAAAGAATCTTCTACATCCTACTCTGACGTAGAAGCAGATCGTTGGTCCAGCTCAGCTATCAAATTAGTAAGTGCTGCAGGCGTAATGGAAGGCACATCTAAAACAGCTTTCACACCTAGCAAAACTATGGACCGCGAACAATTCGTAGCATCCGCAGCAAGCTTGGCTAAGAAATTAAATCTTTCCACACCTGTAAAAACAGAAAAAGTAACATTCAAAGACGAAGCTAGCATCTCCTCTGCTTACTTGGCAGATATCCAATACATGGCACAACGTGGCATCGTAGCATCTGGGGCAACTGAAAACTTTAACCCTAAACAACCTGTAACAAGAGCACAAGCGGCAACAATCTTAAACCGCATGCTTAATGGTGCTGGTCTTGCAACACCAAAACATACTACAACTGAAGCTAAAGCTGAAACAGCTGTAAAAGAAGATGTAAAAAAAGCTGATACAGCAGCAGAAAAAGATGCATCTAAAGTAAGCAAAGATGCTAAAAAAGATGTAGCTAAAGCTGACAAAGCCGTAAAAGCTGATGCAAAAAAAGTTGAAAAAGACGTAAAGGGCAATAAAAATACTGCAGTAGCTCAAAAAACTGAACCTACTCGCACAGTTCGTCCTGTTCGTCGCAGCACGTTAAAAGCACTTGATCAAAAACAACAAGCTGCTTTGGAAGATAAAGTATTCGCTGAATTGAATAAAACATACAAAACAGAAGATGCTTTCCAAGATTACGGTGTAATGTACTGGCGTGACAATCAATTACACGTAGCATTGAAAACAGATAGCGATATTTCCACAGTTAAAGCAAACCTTGCAGCACGTGGTGATTCCACTGTAAATAACTACGTTGTAGTTGAACCATCCCAATACAGCCAAACTGAATACGATGCAATCGATGCGAACTTCCGCAACTATTACAACAAAAACGAAAAAGCTGGTACAATTCTAGCTACATTCCCAGATGTAGAAAACAACCAACTTTACGCTGTTGTAACAACTGCATCTAAAGCAACTCAACAAGGAATCTCAAAATTATTCGGTTCCAAAGTAAAAATGACAGTTAAACGCTAATCGGCGTTCACTCAACTAGCCAAGGCAGCGTATACGCTTAGTATTACGCTGCTTTGTTTATATCACTATGCATGCCTTATTATTCGCTATATAATGAATATAGATTTTATTGTTGATGAAAGTTTATATTCTAGGCTATCGAGCCTTAGCCTTTACCATAATTAGGAAGGATTTTTATGTACAAGAATACCCCTTACCCATTACGTGCCCTTGTTCTTGGCACATTATTAGCCGCAACAAGTTTCGGTTTTGCTTCTGCAAATACTACAACTCATGCTCCTGCCACTGCAGTAGCATCCACAAAGGTTGAAGCGCCTACAGTGGCCTCTACGCAAGCAGTTACTATAAACACAGCTGCTCCTAATGTAGCAACAACTAAAGCAAAGGCTCATAAATTTGATGCCGCTAAAGCTGCTACACCTGTAGTTGTGAATACATCTATTGGTACGCCTCAAGACATTCAAAAAATTCGTGCCCACATTTTCTCCGATGTGCCTAGCAATTTTTGGGCTGCCAATTCTATCAGTACGGTAACAAAAGCAAATCTAATGAAAGGTTATTCTGACGGTACATTCCGACCTAATCAACCTATGACTCGTGAAGAAGTAGCTGCCCTCTTCAACAACATCACTGATGATGGTACTGCAGCATTCTTATCTAGCAAATTTAAAGATATTACATCCGACCGTTGGTCCGCTCTCGCTATCGAATCCGTAGCGCGTAAAAACATCATCAGCGGTTATGGCGATAACACATACAAACCAGAAAAATATATGTCTCGCCAAGAATTTGCTGTAGTAGCAGACAACTACATTCACTACTTAGGATACACAACAGAAGATCCAACAGCACTTGATAGTGTTGCTTATGGAGACCAAAAATTCGTAGCTCCTTGGGCTCAAGACGCAGTTCGTGAACTTGCATACCTTGGCTTCACAAACTACGCTCCTGGCACATTATTTAACCCTGAAAAATATGTAACTCGTGCTGAAGCAGCTGAGATTGCATACCGCATGACACAAACAGAGCAAGCACTTGCCTTCCACAATACATTGTTCAAACAACAAGTAGAAAGCAAAACAGCTACTATTATCGACAAAACATTAGGCTATGGCAATGACTTCACTAAATTCCGTCAAGACGGTGCCCTCTTCTGGGATGGTGGAAAATTACATGCATCTTTAACAGATAAGAAAAAAGCAGAGGCTGTTGCTCATGCAATCTCTGAAACACAAGATCCTCAACTTGAAAGTGCTCTTGTTGTATCTCAAGGCAAATTAAATCAAGCACAACTTGAAGATTACCAATCTGACGCTATTGATTTATACAAAGCAAAAGAGCCAAAAGGTAACATCATCTCCATCCGTCCTAACGACGACACAAGCGCTCTTATCATTACAGCTGACTCCGTTCAAAAGGACACTGTGAAAGCTTTCAAAAAGAAATTCAAAAACAATGTAGTCGTAGAATTACCACAACCTGAGACAGTAAAACCGGATGCAGCAATTCAATTCCCATTACCTCCACGCGTAAACTACTACGACACAACAAACAAATAATTAAATAATCGCAACGATAAAAAGCCGTGTAACTACACGGCTTTTTGTTTTACCCTCATTCAAAGCTAAATAGTAATCTCCCTTTATATTTTAATTGCTATAATACAAAAAAGAACCGCCCCTAAAGGAGCGGTTCTTCTCACAATTAAACAGCTGTTACTATACACACATAATCGAATTCACATAGTTCGATTATTTTTTTGTTACATCATTTTGGCGGTCACGTAAGTTACCAACTGGTACATATACGGTACCTGCACTGTGGATTGTATCCACGTCTTGTTGTAATACCATTACAACAGAATAATCATCAGTTGTGTAGAATTCAGTAGGCATTTTATCGATATTTACTTCGCCGCCCAATTGATTTTTCACATCTTGATTATTCTCGATAGCATTCACTAATTCTTTTTTGTTAAGACCACCAAGGTCATACAAGGATAATTGACGACCTGTTGTAGTGTTGAATGTGAAGCCTTTTACATAGTTGACGCCATTAGCATCACGATCACGCATTTTGTACGTATGAATCAATACACTGAAAATACCATTTTTGTCTGTTTTAACATCGTAGTACATAACTACATTTGTTTTATCAGCTTCTTTGGCATTCAATTTTTCTACGTCGTTTTGTACTTTAGCAACGTATTTTTTGATAGTCATATTGATTGCTTTCTCTACAGTTGGGCTAACAGATTTAACTGTTGGGAACACTAGATCAAGATGATCTGTAGTGGATTCCACTGGAGATACAGCCACCTCTTTACGGTCCATATAGCGGTCCGCATTTGGTGCTACCACTTCAACTGCATTGCGATCAACTTTTGTTGCTACAGAGCGTAACGCACGGTTTTGCTCAGGTGTAGCAGTGCTAGAAATACGATATGTTAAATCGTTACGATTTACTTTATTCGTATCAGCTGGAGCTGCTTGTACTGTAGCAGTGTCTTTAGTTACAGGAATTTCGCTTGCTGCGAAGGATACCACTGGCAACGCAGCAGCCATCATGATGAGTACAGACTGTTTTAATTTCATTGTTTACCTCTTATTGTTGTTCTTGCTCAGCTTTCATAGCTAAAGCTTCTTCTTTATTGAATTTGTGTGCTACAACACGACGAACAAGGTATAAACCAGCGAAGATGAATGCAAGCAATCCTAACCATTGTGCTGTGCTTTCAAATTGAGGGCCTACTAATTCAAGTGGAGATTCACCACCACCAGTTGTAACAGACAATACAATAATAACAGCTATGATTACACCAATCAAGCTTTCACCAACAATCAAACCAGAAGCGAAGAGAACGCCGCGGCGGTTAGATTGTTCTACATCGTACTCAGCAAGTTCGCCAGCACGCATTTTAGCACGAGCTACTAGGTAACGACCTACGAAATAGCTAATGAAAGAACCTAAGATAAGAGGTACTTCCAATGTTGGAGGTAAGTAGATACCCATACCAACTGCCAATGGAGGCAATGTTAAAGAAGCTGTTGTGCTCTTAAGAATTAAGTTAACGATGATTGCTACTACGCCAACACCAACGCCGATCAAGATGTAGTTCCAATCCATGCTAGAACTGAAGATACCTTGAGCAATTGTAGTCATCAAAGTTGCTTGTGGAGCAGATAATGCAGCATTAGGATCCATTTCAGCACGTGGTAACGCACCTGTGAAGCCGTATGCTTGGTAAAGCAAGTTAAGAACAGGAGCAATTGCAATTGCACCAGCTACGGAGCCAAGTAACAACGCAATTTGTTGACGCCAAGGTGTAGCACCAACGAGTTGACCTGTTTTCAAGTCTTGCAAGTTATCGTTAGAAATAGATGCAATGGCGATAACTACGGATGTCATAAAGATAGCCATAGCTGTAGCGAATTGTACGCCTGCTTCTGTAGCGAACAAGTTATTTTCAGAAGCGATGAAGTACACCACTAGGGAAGAAATAATAGTCGCCAAGATACCAATACCAGAGATTGGAGATGCAGATGTACCGATAAGGCCTGCCATGTAACCACATGCAGCAGCTACGAAGAAGCCAATTAGCAATGCTACGAGAACACCTACGATAACAAGTGTCCACATTAAGCCTGCGCTAATAGGTACTGCAGATACGAAGTCCCAGAATGTAAGAACTAAGCCTAAAAGGATAATACCGAATACGATAATAACAGATTTTGTGCTCATATCTGTATCCATGCGATGCAATTCACGTTCAGAGGAACTGCTATTCATGGATTTAACAGAAATTTTCATACCTTCGATAATAGGTTTGATCAATGTAATCAAAGTCCAAATCGCTGCGATACCGATAGCACCTGCACCGATGAAACGAACTTTAGATTTCCAAACAGCCATTGCAAATTTAGCTGTAGCACCACCATCTGGAGCAAGCATGTTAGTCAAGTAAGGTACGAAGCCAGCCCAAGCGATGAGTACACCAACTAGGATAGCGATACCGGAAGCGATACCAATAAGGTAACCAGCACCTAACAACGCTGTAGAGAAGCCCAATGGAATTTGAGTAATACCCTTGCTACCTACAGGAAGCCAGAAGCTCATGCTGTCGCCAAGCACTTTGAAGCCATTCGCACAAAGACTGATAATACCAGCTACAAGACCACCGGATACGATATCTCCCATACCGGAGCTAGATTGAGGACCTTGGCCACCATTATGGGAACCAACCTTCAAGATTTCTGCTGCTGCACGGCCTTCTGGATATGGTAGATCACTATTTACTACCATGGCACGACGCAATGGAATGGTGAATAATACACCAAGGGAACCACCGCATGCGCAGAGCAAGAATGTTTGCCAGAATGGGAAACCATTCCAATAACCAAGCATTAATAGACCTGGCAAGATAAAGATAATTGCGGACAAAGTACCGGCTGCAGAAGCCTGTGTTTGTACCATGTTGTTTTCAAGAACGTTAGAATCCTTGAAGAAACGTAAAATTGCCATTGAAATAATGGCTGCCGGAATGGATGACGAGAATGTCAAACCAACCTTCAAACCGAGATATACGTTAGATGCTGTAAAAATTACAGTAATCAATGCACCAAGTAGCATCCCACGTAGTGTCAGTTCCGGCAGATGAAGGTCATGGCTCATAAAGTCATGTTTCATAAGTACTTACCTCCTCTGTGAAACTAGAGCTTACGACATATAATAAGCTACTTCCATTTTATCGTGTTAAAGCGCTGATTTCAATATATATGCGATATTTATAATGTATACATGTTTCATTAGACCATTAACTATGTAGAAAAAGGCAACAGTCCAAAAGCCTCCAAAGCCACCTACCCCGCTACGCGGGGCCGCTAAGTCGTTTTTGGACTGTCGCCTTTTCCCTCTCAAATTAGCCCTCTATGAAACATGTATGCAAATTAAATATAAATCATCGCATATATATTGGGAGAGGAGAAAAGGTGTATATGCACAAATCGCATATACACCTTTCCTCTATATGAAAATAGAAATCATTATCTTTTATTCTGTACAAATATACAGGATTTTATATAATTAAATTACCGACGATAAAGTCGGCATGTCTTTTAAGGAGGTTGTAAACATTATGGAAACAAGAATTGAATATGATTCAATGGGACCAGTCGAAGTCGACGCTAGACGAATTTACGGACCTCAAACGCAACGCTCGTTCAATAATTTCAAGATCGGTGACCACCGCATCCCTATTGAACAAATCAAAGCGCTTGCGCTTGTAAAAAAAGCATGTGCTTTAACCAATGCAAAATGTGGCGCAGTAACTGAGGAAAAAGCGAAACTCATTGCTCAAGTAGTAGATGAAATCGTGGACGGAAAATGGGATGATGAATTCCCATTGACTGTATTCCAAACAGGTTCTGGCACCCAAACTAACATGAATGTGAACGAGGTAATCGCTCACCGGGCTAAACAGTTAGATGAAAGCAACCCGCTTCATCCTAACGACGATGTAAACCGCGGCCAAAGTACAAACGATACATTCCCTACGGCAATGCATATCTGTGCGTACTTTGAAATTACAAAACGCGTAATTCCTGCATTGGACGGCCTTATCCAATCCTTCGAAAAATTGCAAGAAAAAGGTAAAGGCTTGCAAAAAGTTGGTCGTACGCATTTACAAGATGCTACTTTCATCATGGTAGACCAAGAAATCAGCGCCTTTGTAGAAGGCCTAAAAACTGCCAAAACTATGCTTGTCCAAAACGCTGACCACCTACTCGACGTAGCCCTCGGCGGCACTGCCGTTGGTACTGGTGTAAACACACCTAAAGGCTATCTAGACGTTATGGAAACTGTATTACCAGAGGTAACAGGTGCTCCATTCCGCGTTAAGAACAACAAATTCCAAGGCCTATCTTTGAAAGATGCTTTCATGATGGCTCACGGTGCACTCAATACATTAGCTACTACACTATTCAAAATTGCTAACGACGTCCGTTTCTTAGGCTCTGGCCCTCGCTGCGGCTATGGCGAATGGCATCTTCCTGAAAACGAACCGGGCTCCTCCATCATGCCAGGCAAGGTAAATCCTACACAATGTGAAGCCTTGGCCATGGTATGCGCCCAAGTATTCGGTCATAATACGACTATGACACTCTGTGCAGGCAGCGGTGCGTTCCAATTGAACGTGTACATGCCTATCATGATCTATGATTTTGTTGAAAGCTGTCGCCTCCTCTCAGATGCTATGAACTCTTTCACAACACACTGCATCGACGGCGTAGAATTTGTGCCGGAAAAACTCAACTTCTTCGTAGAACAATCCCTCATGATTGCTACATCCTTAACACCATATATCGGCTACGACAAGAGTGCTAAGGTTGTAAAAGAAGCATACAAACGCGGTTGTTCTATCAAAGAAATCATCTTGGAAGAAAAACTCATGACTGAAGACGAATTTGCTGAAGCAGTTCGCATGAAATAAAATCTCTCTCATCTCTATGACATATCTGTAACATCCTCTCATACCTCAAATGAACGGAAAATAAAAGGACGTAATAGTCTTGAAATCTTCAATAATACTTATTACTGAAGAATAGACTATTACGTCCTTTTTGTTTTATATGTCTTATAGCAATATTTAATTTAAACTAATGAAATTCTATAATAATGTACCTTTAAAAGCATCATTTTAAGCATAAAATATACTCCAATCAAAAAAATGCCTTATGCTATCCGCATTCATTATAATGATTTAAATATAATTCTATCCTCTTCACTAATTTGGCTCAGATCATCTTTTATAGATATAGATTTACCATAAATACGTTTTAAGTTATTAATGCTATCAATATCCTCTATTATACTAGCAGTATCATAAAATGAGTAATTGGGTATCTTTAAAATATCTGTACCTATTGGTGTTAATAAAACCCTAGTATAACCCGATTCCCCTTTTACATATAAATATGGAAATACCACCTTATGAGAAATTTTAGAAAATTCCAATCTAGTTTTATATGTGCTATCCTCTAGCATTCCACCAAACACAATTCGATAACGACCAAAACTATAAGAATCTACTAGTTCGGTATGTATCCCATAAAAATTTAAATAAATTATACTAAGTCCCACTAAAAAACATATGGCTAATATTTTATATATTGGAATCCTTATGTTATTCATTATATCTTACCTCATCTGTCTTAAACCCTAATACGATATAGTATCGGAACTTTTATTTATAAATTATGACTTCAATACATACTTAATAAAAAGAAAACCTAAAACATAAAATATTACTACACCAAGATATACATATGGTAATGAGCTTAGCAATTCATCAATTGGAATACCATTTAAAAGACGATATAAAATCTGAACTATAGGAAATAAAATAGCTACGATTATAATACTATAAAATAAAAACTTAAAAACACTTTTCACATTACTACTCCCACAAAACAAAAAACTCTATATAAATACTCTTTTATACTCCACTTTTTACTTCTCTAATATCTCATAAATTTTATAGCTATTAATACCATAAAAAATACAATTAGAAAAACATATTTCATATTAAATAGATTATTAATCTCTTTAAATCCATTTTTCTTAAATGCTTGTATTAACAGCTTTACTTGTTTACGACTTAATATATATAAAATTATATGCAATACTATCCCCGCTAGTATTGCTGCTTTTAGATTTCCTTCGTATCCACCAGTTATCATTGAGCAGATAAAAGCTATATCCATAAGAATAATTGGAATAGTACATATAATAACTCTGTAGATAAAAAATTTGCTATACATTAATCTACACCTATAAAATAGCCCTACAATATCAATGTTTCAATCTAATCAATCATTCAATTACATATCATCCACAATAATATAGCTGTTATGAAATATAAATAATACCGAAAAACCTTTGCATTAGAATAGCTTTTTGAGGATTTAAGTTTAAATGTTGCAATGATCTCAACAATAACTAAGATACCCATATTTACATAGAGTAAACTAAGATAATCAACTAAATCGGGAATAAAAAATGTCTGCACTATAAGAAAGAGGCTGATTGGAACCCCTAAACCTAAGAAAAGACCATATAGATTAGGGGATTTCAACTCCATATCACTTTTTAAAATATAGAGTCTAAACAACCTATATAAATAATAAGCCAAAAGACCTACAGGTAATCCGATTTTATAAATAGACAACGGAATCATTTATTAATACACTCTCTTCTTTAAGCAACACAACTAAAAATTTTAACTCTAATATATCACAATTATTATATAAGTTCATATAATAAAAAGAGGCATTGTATCTAAAATACAATGCCTCTTTTTATTTGTAACCTATGTTTTTCTAATATCTCACAAGTTTTATAGTCATTAACATGATCAAAGATATGATAAAAACCATCTGTTTCGTACTTAGCAGTTCATAGGTCTCGTTAAATGTATTATTCTCAAATGCTTGTATTATCAGTATTTCTTGCTTACTGAATTCTAGGTATATATCTAAATGGCATCCAATTGCCACTAGTATTGCTATTTTGAGATATCCCTTATATATATCCGCTGTCATTTCGTAGATTAAAGAGATATCAAATAGCATGAGCACAATAATACATATAAGGATTTTATAGATAAAGGATTTACTATACATGATTGTATCCCTATAATGAGCTCACTTTTATTCTAAGGAGCTCACCTTTACTTCTAAGCTACTCCGTCAAAGAATGTAATGACTGTAATTTCTCGTGGGCAGTTGATACGGATTGGGAACCAATGACCTGAGCCGTTATTAACATAGCACACGCTTTGTTCTTCTACGTAGCGACCTTTTGTATATGGTGTGCCTGTTGGTACCAACGGCATGCCCATGAAGACGATTTGACCACCGTGAGTATGACCAGAGAGGGTCAACGGAATTTTACGTTCAATGGCTTCTTCAAAGAATTCAGGGTGATGTGCCAATAGGATAACAAAGGCGTAGTCAGGAATACCAGATAAAGCCTTATCGATCATAGCTTCACGTTTTTCTTTTTCCCGATCATTGTCATACGCAACACCAGCAATGTATACAGGTTGCTTACCACCCATAATTTGAATATTGCTATTCACAAGGATGTTCATCGGTGTATTGTGTTTCAATTCGTCTAGTACCTTATTCACATCGTGATGGTACTCATGATTGCCCAAGATGAAATCGACACCGTCTGGAATTTGTTTTGCAAAGGTTGTCAGTCTTTCACAGACTTGTGGTAACCAAGCGATTTTATCGATTAAATCACCAGTGATGACAACGCGATTAGGCTTCTCTACAAGGGCTAGCTTTAAAATTTCATCAAGGTCATCTAAATCGATGCTTGGCCCAACGTGGATATCACTGAGTTGGACGATTTTATAGTCCTTTAAGCCAGGTGGTAAGTTCGTATACCCAAAGCTTTCATGAGTGACCTCAATCTCATGTTGCCCTACATAGGCTGCATAGCTAGAACCACCGATTGTTGCTAACGGCACCACTGTTGCTGCCGTTCTAAAGAAAGCACGACGGCCTGTTCTATTTTCCTCTGGCGTTTTGCTCCAAATCTTATTAACCGCCCAGTATAACAAGCTGAGAACGATGAATACAGGAATAGCCAAGAATAAGCCAAAGAGAAAACCGTAGCTTTCAGTACGGAACATATTCATCAACGGATAATACATCGTTCCATATAGATCTACTTGATTAAGTATATAGTATCGGATTGCGGCGAACCACGCACCGATAATGATTATATAGCCCACCCAGGCAGGCCATTTCTTTTTAGGCTTCCACAAGTTGAGAAATAGAGCCCAAAATCCTACCAATCCTATTACGAGGATAGCAGAAAAAATGATATTAAATAGAATTCTCATTCATTGCTCCTACAAATTATTTTGCAATCTCCGTCAATTTACCATGAGGACCTGCCCAAGCATAATCGGCGAACTCATCGCGCTTGATGAGCATCCAGTCCTTTGGCAATTGCTTTTGGATATCTCCGATCCTTATATTCTTAGCATCTCCTACGTACGTTAAATCGCCGCGGAATGCTTTCATGAACCATTTTCGATGAGAGAAAATATGTGTTATCTCTTTTACTAATACTGGTTGCAAGGACAGTTCAAAACCTAGGTCCTTAACTAACTCCTCAAGGCCTTGTTCCCCTTCGCCAAAGGCAGATACCATTTCCACAGATGGGAATTCCCACATGGACCGTAACAGTCCACGGTTAGGACGTTTGTGCAATAGATAATAGTCTTCGTATTGCAAGATCCCCACAAATAGAGGCACCTCTACTACCTTTGTTTTCTTGATACGTACTGGTAGTTTATCAGTATCTTTATGTTGGTATGCTTCGCACATGTTTACAATAGGACATTCTCCACAGCGTGGAGTTTTTGGAATGCACACGGCAGAGCCAAAGTCCATCAAGGCTTGGTTAAAGTCGCCAGGTCGATCGTGAGGCAATGTTTCCTCTACGATAGCAGTTATGGCCTTCTTGCCTTTCATGCTCAAAATATCGTCAAAGATGCGATATAAACGAGCATAGATGCGCAGTACATTGCCATCTACAGCCACCTCTGGTTCGTTGTACGCCATGGATAGAACAGCCCCAGCCGTATATGACCCTACCCCCTTCAAGGACTCCATAGTCTTGCGATCATGAGGCACGATACCACCGTAGTTTTCCACGACGTCCTTTACACCAAGGCGCAAGTTACGAGCCCGGCTATAATAGCCAAGCCCTTGCCAAGCGTGAACTACCTCATCTTCAGACGCCTTTGCCAAATCTTCTAAGGTTGGAAATAGTCGCATCCAGTTATCATAATAAGGCTTCATCGCCTCAATGCGGGTCTGTTGGCTCATCACCTCGGAAACCCAAACCTTATAAGGGTCTCCACAATCACGCCACGGCAAATCCCGCTTATTCACATCATACCACGCTAATAGCTGTGGCACCCACTTGGGGCTCTTTTTATCAGTCATATTACCTCAATATATTATAAATTTATTTACATTAGCTAATATATTCAATATCAATAAATTAACCATTAATATAGAGATCAATGCGCGCCAAGTGTTCACTTTCAAGAACGGTATCAACGGTGGTTAAATCCATTTTATCTACAGAGCTATTGTCTCGACCAAATACGATAGGTCCTTTTAATTTCTTACCTTCTAGCAGCATCGGCAACCATTGGCGATCACCATCCCACATGCGCTCGTAGGGAATTTCGTCTACTGTCAGCCAATGAGGCTCCATTTCGTCCGTTTCCTCTACATGGCCTGTGAAAGTACGCAAAAAATACACATAACCGACATGTGTTAAGCTTTCATCAAAAGGAAATTGAAAGTCAAAAGCCGCTACACATTCTAAATCTTCTGGGCGACCATGAAGGCCAGATTCCTCAAACAACTCACGGATGGCGCAGTCTCGGAAGCTTTCACCAGCCTCGAGTTTACCACCGAATCCATTATATTTATCAGCCCCGAAACCACGTTTTTTACGACCTAGCAATATACGATTTTGTTCATCAATAGGAAATACAAGCGTCGTCGGTTTCATAGAGCCTCCTTAATCATTTATATAATACCCTATTATTATACCATTATTTCATGTACGAATGGGCTAATTATGGTATGATTAAGAGTATAGATTTTCTTACGAGGAAGGAGGCACATGATGAATAAACCACTACGATTTAACATCGCACTAGGGCGTACTAAGCCTGTTAATATTCGGAACGAAGAAGTGCGCTGCCCCTTCTGTGATCGTTCAAAATTAACGGATATCCTAGATACATCGGGTCATATCATTTGGCTCATGAACAAATATCCTGTACTAGATAAAACATGGCCCACGGTTATTATCGAAACAGAAACGGATGAAGGTGAATTTTCCACCTTACCGGCTGATGAAGCAGCCCGTATTCTCCAATTCGGCCTTGATAAATGGCGTGAAACACGAGAACGTAAAGAGTTCAAATCCGTATTATTCTTTAAAAACCATGGTTATATGTCCGGTGGTTCCATTCGTCATCCTCACAGCCAAATCATAGGCCTTGAAGATTACGATTACCACGAAGATATTACAGCTCAAAATATGGAAGGCTGGCTCTTACACGAGGATCAAGATGTGCGCATCACCTTGTCCACGCAGCCCATCATTGGCTTTTTTGAGTACAATATACGCTTTAAACCAGATGCACCTGTGCGCTCCGTAGCGCTAAGATTACAGCAAGTATTGCGTTATGTATTGCGCAGCATCGCCAATTATAGCCAGTCCTATAACTATTTTGTATATAATCTTGAGGACGGCTACGACTATATCAAGGTTGTGGCCCGTTATGTAACAACACCACTCTATGTGGGCTACAAAATTCCTCAAACTTGCGACGAAGAGCGGGCTGCAAAAATCATCCAAGACATTGCGCCGTACTTCCACGCTTCAAAATAGTTTTGCTTATACATATTGTATCTAAATAATTTTGATATATTTGAAAGGATGTTTATGAAAGTATTTGCCATCGGCGATCTCCATCTATCTGGCAATCCTCCAACGAAGCCGATGGATATTTTTGGTCCCCATTGGGATAATCACTGGATCCGCATCAAAGAAGATTGGATGGCCCGTGTAACAGACGAAGATATAGTTTTTCTCGTAGGTGACATGAGTTGGGCCCTTCGACTAGATGAAGCAGCTTGCGATTTACAAGAAATTGCATCCATGCCGGGCAAGAAATATATGATCCGCGGCAACCACGATTACTGGTGGGCCTCTGCCAACAAGATGCGTAACCTCATGGGCGATGCGATCACCTTTTTACAAGGTCACGGTACAGCACAGATTATTCAAACAGAAGAAGGCCCTCGCATCATTGCTTTTGGTGGAACACGCGCCTACCTCTGTCCTGGAGACTCCCATTTCACTCCTGAAACAGACCAATCCATTTACGACAGAGAACTAATGCGCACCGAAGCAGCGCTGCAAGAAATGGATAAAGCTGTAGAAACACTAATGAAATCATTCAAATCAGAAATAAATGTAGATACTACAGACTCTGATAAAAACAATCTACCAACCATAGATATAAACAAGATACCAGTAACAAAAATCCTATTGTTACACTATCCTCCATTCAATGAATCCAATACACCCTCAGGCTTTACGGATCTCATGGAGACATACAATATAGATACGTGTATCTTTGGACATTTACACGATCAAATATCCTTTAAACGTATTCCAAAGGAGTTTGGCTTCACAAAATTAGAGCTAGTATCTGCAGACTATTTAGACTTTAGACTGAAAGAAATTATGTAAGGAGAGACCATGAGTCGCATTCATAAAGAACATTTACAAGCGGGCTATATTTTTGGTGATACTATTAACCAAGAATATATTTACTTGCCCTCTGGTGAGGTAGGCACCGACCATCCGTTAGCAGTTCTGGAAACACCGACAAAGCGTGAGGACATTACGTTGGACGAGGCAGTCCACATGATTGACACCCTTACGTTAAAACGTTGTAGCCATCCTACACTAGGGAAAAAATCATTTTAATACTATAATGGCACTAACAAATTAAGCGGGTAGATATCTACCCGCTTTTTGTATGGACTTATACAGTTTTTAGATGTTCTATAAAAGGATTATCCCAAGAAGCCACCATGGCCCATACGAATACAATCTTCTTTTGTGATTTCATCGTCTGCGACAAGGCGTGGCAAGATTTCATCAAAAGCAGTCGGTTTGCTGAATAATACGCCGCCTGGAACGCCGAGGATTGGCGTACCATCTGCGCAGTATGCAATACAAACCATGGATCCTGGCAATACAGGCAAACCATAAGTTACTACGCGGTCTGCATAGCGTTTAATGGCCCCTGGTGTTAAATCGTCAGGGTCAACGCTCATGCCACCAGTACAAAAAATAATATCAGCACCAGCTTGTTTTACCTTGTCTATAGCGGCCACGATGTCGTCTGTATTATCTGTTACGATTTCATGAGCTACCTTTTTTACGCCGAATTCAGCACAACGTTCTTCAATGATTGGTGTGAATGCATCTTTAATACGGCCTTCAAATACTTCGGAGCCAGTAGTAACGATACCCATTGTTTTGCGTACGAATGGTTTTACATTGAGTAAAGGATGACCATTAGCGATTTTCTTCGCATCCTCTACTTGTTGTTCCTCTAATAACAATGGAATACAACGCATGCCTGCTAATTTATCGCCTGCTTTCACAGGTGTATTGTTAAATCTCGTTACTATGGTAAGCTCGCCAATACTATTAATAGCATGTAAGCGATCTACATCAACTTTAAAGAGGCCGTCTACGTCTGCAATGGCTTCGATTTTGCCTTGCGCCATAGGTCCGTCATGCATATTTTCGCTACCTGCCATATTGTACAAGGCGCGTGCCACATCCTCTTCGTGTAAGAATCCTTCATCTTCAGGCTCCATCACAAAGATATGTTCTTTACCAAGGTCTAATAATTTTGGAATATCCTCTTCCGTAATAACATGGCCTCGGCGGAACGGTGTATCTTTCACCTCGCCGATAACAATACGTACTAAATCATGTATTAATGCATGCCCTACAGCATCTTGTGTTCTAATTGATTTCATTTCTTTCCCCTTTAATTCAAAATTTTATGTCATATATTGAATTCTAAATTCTATTCGAATATTAAATTCTAAATTCTACTAAAATGTAAAACTCTGAATTCTATACAATGTATGTTATAACAACAAAATGTATCTAATCCTATTCTGAATATCTTACAAATTAGTATATAAATATCTTCCGAATAAGACCTAAATAGTCTTATGTATTAATCATATAAAAACGGCTTTATATATGCTGTAACTCAAGTCACCTTATTGGCCAAGATCAGATCGCACAGAGTATACGCGCAAGTAATACACCAATCCAGCAAAGGATTAAGCCCCCTACAACTTGTACAAAGCCATAGAATAAAGCTTGTACATAGGACTCAGACATCATCAGTTGTAGCATTTCAAAAGCAAAAGTGGAGAATGTTGTAAATGCACCTAGCCCACCTACAACTAAGAAAAATCTCGCCAACTGTGGTAAGTCTGGCTTTTGCATGTATAGCCCTAGTACAAGGCCAATAATGAGGCAACCGATAAGGTTTACTACGACCGTTCCATACGGAAAAGAGCTCACCTTTGTCATAACCCATTCACCAAGAGCCATACGACATAACGCTCCAACGGCTCCACCGAGGGCAACTGCAATGTATTTTTCCATATTGCCTCCACTACTTACAGTACTATCCTACGATTTTCACAATACGTGTAATTATCTGAAATAACCGATAATTATCTAGTTTTCTATATTAGTCAATCACCAATAGTCTCAGTATACTATATTTAGAGAGCAGGGAAAAGGAAGGAATCCCTATGAAATCTGCATCGACACCTCTAACTGAGCTACGAATCAACACCTATGAAGATCCGGTCTTACAGCATCAGTATGTTTGTTTAGGCCATAAAATTGCCCATATTCGCATATCTCTAAACATGTCTCAATATGAGCTAGCACACCACGTGGGCATTAGCCGCAGTTATTTAAGCAAGCTAGAATGTGGTACAGGCATATCTGGCATGTCCTTAGAGATTCTATTTAAAATCGCTGAAGCATTCCAAATTGACGTAGCGCAACTCGTAAGGCTGCGCATCGTAGATTATAAAAGCTGTAATGCGCATCTTTCATCACACTACAAACGATTAGAGTTTCTAAATCATACGAGGAACAGTACACCAGCTAAAGCCGAGCCAAAACTAAGTTAAATTAATCAAATACTCTAAAATCGATCCTACAGAAAAAGCCCCGCCAACGGTGGAGCCTTTCATATAGTATGCCCAATTAAAGGCATTATACTTCATTAAGTTTTTTATGTTGTACCTCAGCATTTGCTTTTTTGAAGATAAATGCATTATTAATGTGCTGACGCATAGCATTTTCTGCTGCCACTTCATCATGACGCTCAATAGCATCTACGATATGATCATGTTCATCGTCGCAATCATGTGTACGCACTGCATTGAAGGAGCTGATGTACATATCGCGATTAACGCGTTCACGGAAGCTCGCAAGGTATTCTACAACGCGTTCATTACCAGAGTAATGAGCGATCATTGTATGGAATCGACTGTTTACTTCAACACGTTCTGTAGCATCTTCAATTTCATGCATTTCTTTACAAATCTCACGTAATTCTTTAATTTGTTCGTCTGTAGCATGACGTGCACAAAGTCTTGCACCAAGGCCTTCCATTACTTCACGCACTTGATACAACGCAACGATTTCCTCTGGAGTATCGGACTTTACAGTAACGCCCTTCCAAGGAACAATCACTACGAGATTATCCTTCGCCAATTTGCGGAATGCTTCACGCACAGGTGTAGCACTCACTTGCAATTGCTCTGCAATTTTTACTTCGTTAAGCTTTTCTTGCGGCATCAATTCGCCTGTTAAGATAGCTGTTTTTAATGTCAAATAAACTTGTTCACTGAGCGGCAAGCGTTCAATGGAATCCACTGCGGATAATTTATATTTATCTTTCGAATCTTGTTTTCCCATTACTATCCCCTAATCTTATATCCCGTTATATCTTTCATACTTTCAAAGAACGGCTAAAATGAGTATAATATATTGTACGATATATTTTTTATTTTGAATAAATATGTCATATATGATTTAGTGCATATAATACAATTATAGAGCCCATATCTAAGACTGTCAATTTAACGATAGATAATAGCTATATCTCATTTTTGAAAGTAAGGAAGTTATATCATGAGCCGTTGTTTGGTAATCATAAACCCTGTATCGGGTGGCGGTGCGGCGCGCCGATATGCCCTCGATTTACAATGGAAATTGAGCACCTTATTCGAAACGATTGAGGTCAAATTCACCACCGGTGAAGGAGATGCTACACGTTTTGCTAAGGATGCTTGCGAACGCGGATTCGATGCTGTATTCTGCATGGGTGGTGACGGCACCGTAAATGAAACCGTAAACGGTATTGCCCAAGGGGGCTTCAAATCTACCTTTGGTTTTATACCAGTAGGTACTGTTAACGATATGTCTCGTGCCCTTGGCATTCACCAAAATCCAACACAAGCGATCAAACGTATTAATATCAATCAAACTCGTACCATTGATATCGGTCGTTGCAATGATAAATATTTCTGCAACAACATCGCAGCCGGTGTTATTCCAAAGGTAATCGAAGAGGTTACTCCAAAGGAAAAAAGTATTTTAGGCCCACTCGCCTACTTCTTGCGCGCCGGCCAAGCATTGTTCACAACGAAGGACTATACCTATCGCATCCAAACAGAGAACGATGATTTTATTTGTAAATCCCCGCTCGTGTTAGCATTGCTTACCAATGTAGTATCTAGCTTTGAACGCTTTATGCCAGAAGCCTCTGTAGACGATGGCTATATGCGTATCATCATTTTCAAGGAATATTTCATTCTCGATATTCTCAGCGTACTACCACTCATCATTAGTGGCGCCATTTATAACTCCCGTTATACAACAACGCTAACCGTTAAAAAAGCTCATATTGAACTATTATCTAATATCGGTGATTTACCTACTAATATGGACGGCGATCAAGGTCCATCCATGCCGGTAGATATCGAAGTATTGCCGCGTGTACTAAAAGTATTTGCACCAGCAAAGCACAAAAAGAAAAAGGCTTTGAATTTGCCTATATTACCGCATATATAACACAAAAGCTCTCTATCAAAAGATAGAGAGCTTTTTTTATGTGTATTACATATCTAATTGCTACGACATATTACACACGAATAGAGAAATCCGCTAATCATATGTAGATGGCTAAATTAATCTACAACAATTGTATCATGCAAGCGGAAGCTATAGATATAGCATGCTTTCACTGGCATCCCCGTCAATCGCTGTAAGGCCTCTTTATAAAGGTCCATTTGGATTTTATAGCGCTTGATCAGATCTTCCCCAGATTTAACGCGGTCCGTCTTGTAATCTACGAGAACCCATTCGCCGTCCTCTTCAAAGGCAGTATCGATAATACCTTGAAGGAATAGATTTTCCCCATCTTCAAGCGTATCGTATACCCGTTTGCCTTCAAAGAGCATACTGAACGGCAGCTCTCGTTCAATGCGCTTAGCGTTGATAAGACGTTTCCCAAGATCAGAATTGAAGAATTTATATAAACTTGTATCACTTAATAAATTTCGTTCTTCCTCTGTGAAAGTCCCTTTCGTTACAAGTGCATCAAGTTCTTTTGTTAAAGAATCCTGCGTGTACTCAGCAAGAGGTAACCACTGCATAGCCTCATGCATTAAGGTACCCCATTGAGCCCCTGTTAACACATCCTCTTCGGACTGTAACGCCTGTGGTTTGCGACCGAATACAGAATTCGCTAAATCATCGGATTGACCTAAAATCGCACCTGAAACAGCTCGTTGAGAGCCAGCCTCTACCATATCTACTGCTTCAGTAGGTGTATTAAGAGTATCAATTGTCCCTGCTTCTAGTTCTCGTTCTTGGAATCGTCGTTTTAATTCACTAACAGAGATTTTAGCAGTCCGTCGTGTGGCATCGTTGTACGGATAGGTATAGTTAAAGCGGTCTACTATTTCCTGTGGTAATTCTACAGCATTAACAGCTTTTAACTCACGTACCTTGTTGATAGTGGTTTCGTCAATATCTGCTTTATAATCGAGATCACCATAAAGAGAGCCATCGTGAATTTCAACCTTGATACGACATTTCTTGTCTGGTAAGTCAAAATAGGTAGGCCCTTCGTACTCAATGGCTACACGCAATGGATTGCCGCCGTCTAAATGACGAGCAAAGCCCATAATGAGCCAATCTAAATACGTATTGGCTTGGGTAATAATATCTGTAGGTAGTTGTTGCCCCTCTACAGAGGCAGCATTTTTAATGAGTTCACCTAATGTGCTCAACCCACCCTTAGAATTTTTAAAGCCTTTCACAAAGCCCGTCATAAACAGCTTATCTCGTGCTCGTGTTAACGCTACATAAAGAATACGCTGTTCCTCGGCTTTCAGGGCCGCCTCTTTGACGTCTTTCACATAGAACCACGGCATAGTCGGGAAGGATACCCGAATATCTGTGAAGTATCCCTTTAAGCCAAGGCCTGCGTTCTTATCGATAAGAAGCTCAGAGCGAAGGTCCATCATATTGAATTTCTTTTGCATCCCAGACAGGAATACAACAGGGAACTCAAGGCCCTTACTCTTATGAATGGTCATGACGCGCACTACATTGTCCGCTTCACTGACCACATTGGCAAGTGGCATATCTTGATTGCTATCGCGCAAGCTTTCAACAAAGCGCAAGAATCTAAAGAGTCCACGGAAGCCAGAGGCTTCATACCCTTTAGCGCGGTCATATAAGGCGAGCACATTTGCTCGACGCACAAGACCATTCGGCATAGCCCCTACATAATTTACGTAATCTTGAGATTCGTAAATATCCCACAATAAATCGGTCACACCGTGACGACGCGACAAGGTACGCCAACGCTCCATATGTCCAATAAAGGATAATAAGCGCTCATCTTGAGCCTCTTCTGCATAAGCTGGCATGAGAGACCACAATGAACCCTCACCAGAGAGACGCAAAGCACCTAATTCGTTTGCATCAAGCCCAACTAATCCAGAGTGCAATACCGCTGCCATCGGCAAGTCTTGTTCAGGATTGTCTATGATGGATAGCAACGCTAGTAAAAGCTGAATTTCTTGGGCTTCAAAATACCCATCCCGTTCATTTACCACCGCAGGGATACCTGCTTGGCGCATGACCTCTACGGCACGGGTGCCCCACCCCGCCAAGGATCTGCGCAAAATCGCAAAGTCTCGCCACTCGATTTGACGGAATGTACCATCTGGATTTTGCACCTGCTTCTTAGCAGCGTGAATTTCCTTAATCTTTTGAATAATGAAATCTAGCTCGCGTTCGTTGTTCTCAGGGTCATCCCCTTCGTCTTCATCGCTTTCACTAGCACCGAGGGTATCCTTGCTCACATCTAAAAGCTGCAATTCAACATCGCCTCCAACCCAGTCCTCAGGCGCATTCTCTACGATACGGCCAGGAATGAGGGATTCAGCCTCAGTATAATTGAGCTCCGCCGCCTCTTCTGTCATAATTTGATAGAACAAGAAATTCGTGGCAGCCAAGATATTTTCGTGAGATCGGAAGTTCTTCGCCAAATCGATACGGCGTTCTACCGCATCATTACCACCGTAGGTGTTATATTTCTCCATAAATAGAGAGCTATCCGCCATACGGAAGCTATAAATGGCCTGCTTCACGTCACCTACGTAGAACCGATTGTCGACGCGAGAAATCAAGTTGATAATCGTCTCTTGCACACCGTTCGTATCTTGGTATTCGTCGACCATGATCTCTTTGAAAGTATCTTGCAGCTCCTTCGCCACGTCAGACGGCTGAGGATCATCCTCTGTACCAGGCTCAACGAGAAGGGCTAAACATAGATGCTCCAAGTCACTAAAGTCCATAATGCCTTGCTCTTGCTTCATGTCCCGATAGGCTTGGTGGAACGCAATGGTGAGCTCCACAAGACCTTCAATGATAGGATATTGAGCTTTGAACTGCTCTTGCAAGGTAGCTTCTGGCACTGTGAATACAGAAGCTTGCATGGCTTTTAGGTCATCCTTATTTTGAGCACCTAAGGATTTAAACTCAGCTACTAATATAGGGTCATAGGATTGAGCCTCTTTTGAACCCATGCGGAACTGATCTTTAATAAAGGTGTCTATATGCTTACACGCTTCGCCCATATCATCCCAGGTTTGAGCATTTGAAAGCATGCCTAGTGCAGCCAATTGGTTATCATATATGTTTTGCCATTTATGAGGCCCCACTGGATCTAGCAAGATTTGTTCCATCCGCTCTAAGCGCTCACGAATACGGTCTATAACAGCTATATGTTGATCCCACATATATTGGCCCCATAGCGTATCGCTTGGGTTTATTTCCATTGCCTCTTTATAAGGTGCTAATGCTTTACGTAGCCATCCATCAGGATTAGCAAGGGACATAGCGTAGTTATACAAAGACATAATCTTTGCCGTTAAGCCTGCATCAGATTTATCATCGCTGAAAAAGTCCGCCAATTCATAGATATTATAAAGGCCCTCTTCATAGGATTTAGTCAATAAATCGGCTAATACCTCTTGTTGTAAGAGTGCCATTTCTGCTTCGTTACCAATGCGAGCCGTTGGATTAATATCAAGCTTATAGAAATAGGAACGAATCACCCATTGGCAGAAAGAATGCAACGTAGAGATATGAGCAGATGGTAAGAGATTAAGCTGTCGTTCAAGACGCTGCTGCATAGCCTCATCATCAGTAGACTCCATGGCTTTTGCTAAGGCAAGCCCAATACGAGCACTCATCTCTTGTGCCGCCGCCTTTGTAAAGGTTACAACCATGAGCTCTTGCACAGATAAAGGATTATCCATATCTTTAAGACGCGTAATAATACGCTCTACGAGAACAGCAGTCTTACCCGAGCCAGCCGCCGCCGCTACGAGCAAGGTTTGATTATCTAAGGACGAATCCTTAGGCGCTATGATGGCAGACTCCTGCTCTGGCGTCCATTTAACACCCATGGTTTTCACCTCCTTCGTTAAGAACCTCTTTCATCCGTTCTAGTGCATCATCTTCGGATAATCTAGATAAGTAATTATATCGGTTACGGCTAGAGTCAAAACGGCATACAGTGTTGTAGTCACAATATGTACAAGGTCTGTTTTTATTTAACTGGTACGGCTGAATTGGGAATTGACCGTCCCCGATGTTGCGACCGATGTCAGCCATGACGTGGTTGGTATAACGGCACATTACATCAAACTCGCCGGTGTTCTTAACCTTATGTAAATCTCTGCTAGAAATCGTTTGATCCTTTTTCGTAGCAATCGGTACATATGGACCTCGTTTAGAACCGTAGGATAAGAACTTATTGTCTATATGCGTTAACAACTCAACATCATCAGAGAAGTATCCGCTATTTTGCCACGCATCGCTTTCTTTAGCCAAGGCTACTGCATCTTCATAAGATATAGGCGCGTCAGCAGGGATTTTAGGGTTCTTCACATAGGAATACACCACAGCTGCAGGAGTCATAGATTGTCCTTGCGTATTACCATAAGCGGATTCTAAGGCTAACAGATAGGTCATGAGCTGCAATTTAAGACCATAGTACACATCTTGGGCTGTTACATGAGCGCCACCCGATTTGTAGTCAATAACCATGCCGTAGGTTTGACCATCTCGAGTATATTCATCGATACGGTCAATTTGACCAATGAGGCGTAAATAACGATCTTCCCCAAGAGGCACCCGAATCGGATCCCAGCCGCCTTGACGGCCAAAATCTTGCTCCAAGTATTTTGTATCAAAATCACTGCGCTTGGACCACTCTACAAGGCGGTCTACCGTCACATGTAATGTTCGTTGTACACGCTGCTCGATAGCCTTTTGGTAGGCATCGCTCGTTTCCTCACCAGCCTGATTTTCTTGTAAAATCTCATCGGCCACAGAGCGACATAAATTTTGTTGCTCCTCTTCATTGAGATCACGCCATTGTTTATTATTTTCTAATAGATAATTGCCTAAACGCTCTAAATTAGCATGTAAAAATGTACCAATTTCAGGGGCTCCAAAGGAGCGTACACGACGTGGCTCCAGTTTCAAACCATATTGAGCATAGAACTTGAACGGACATTGTTGGTATCGCTCTAAACGCGTCACAGAACCAGACATGTAGCCTTTAGATAAGAACAATCCATTCACTAAATCCTTTGTAATGACCGGCACATCGTTATTATCTCGAATACCACGAGAAACCTCTGCTAAACGAGGACGGTAAGTATCGCTTTCACGAGCCCAGTTATAAAGCCCCCACCACAGTGGGTTAACTTCATGTCCACTAAAGAGAGCGCCCCAACGTTCAGATAACAAGGACAAACTTTGGAGAGGCCGCCATACATAATCAGCCTCAGTATCAGGCTCAATGGATAACGGAATATCTACAGCCTTACCGACGTAACCGAGGGACTCTAGTCGTTTCACCACGAGGGATGGCTCAAGACCGGTTCCATCCTCGCCAGAGCTTGCATAGGACAAGGTCAAGGAATCAGATGCCCGCGTCATAGCTAAATATAGTAGGAAGTTCTCGTTGAAAGCCTTCGGCAAAGCCCCTTCAGCCAAGGTAATGCCTGCATCGGCCAATTCTTGGCGTTCCTTATCCTTGATAAGTCCTTCATCGCCCATACTTTGTGGGAATACGCCTTGGTTGAGGCCCATGACAAATACCTTAGGCCACCATTGGCTGTAACCACGTTCGATGGTGGTAATCACTACATGGTCCAAGGACGGTGGAATCATGGAATAATTTACATCGCTCAAGCCTTCTTCGAGGAGCAACATCATCTCATCCAATGTCAACACTTCGTCCTTCATGACCATAGAAATTTCGTCGATGAAAGAAATAACAGCATTGTACATCTGTTCATGACTGGCTTTAGACTCTTGATCACCTACAGTTTCTGCGTCCTTCGCCCATTCATAGAGGCGCTGTGGCACTTGCAAGATTTCTAAGAGACCATAGAGTTGTTCGCCCCATTCTGCCCCCGTATGGCCTTCGCTATGAGCGGCAAAGTCAAACCACGGAGATAATATATCCATAATGGTCTGTCTTGCTTGATTAATACGGGCTCTACGAGGTGCATCTAAGTGACTTTCTTCATCTTGCCCCTCATGGAATCCTCGTAGATACGGCCAGCTTTCACGTTCCCATTTATAATGGTCGATACCAAACTCGAGCACATAGTTCTCTAATTCATCTACGGCCTCACGAGTAAGAGGCATCAAGTCCGTTTTCAGCAAAAGGAACATGCTGTCTCGGCTGTAACTATGGCGCACAATATCAAAGAGAGCCGTCAATAATTCGCCTAAGGGATGATTTTTCATAGGACGTTGGCGGTCGATAAAGTGCGGGATTCCGTAGCGAGTAAAGACCTTTTCCAAGGTATCTCCGTATGTTTCGGACTCGCGAAGCATAATACATACATCGCGGTAACGAGCCTCTGGAGAGGACTCCACATAGGCTAAAATACGGCGAGCCACCGCGTCAGCTTCCCGTTCTCTGTTATAGCCACGAATAAGCGGTATCGTAGTATCTGTAGAATTTTGCTTACTAGGGCTAGTAAAGTAGTTCGCCTCTAACTCTTGAACTATTTGAGGACCTCTCTTGCCGTTAAATCCGACCCAATTAATACGAGTACCATAACGAGCCACTAGGGTATCATAAATCTCCAAAGGACGACTAAAGAGATGTTCCCCTCGACGAGCGAGATTTAACGCCTTCGGAGCCATCGGTAAGTCAATGGTTATAACCGCTTCCTTAGCCAAATCAAACAAGGTATAGATCAACTCATAGTGTGTAGGTGTAAACCAATGGAATCCATCGATAAAGACATGGCTATTTTCCATCAGTGGAGACTGTGGCAAGGCCTCAACAATTTCCATGATAGGATCGATGTCACGCTCCCCATGACGGCTGATTTCCTCTTCATAGGCGGCCATACAAATGGCAAGTTCACGCAATTTCTTTTGTAATACTTTATTTTTTACGGACTCCGCCCCACGTTCTAGGTCAGTAGGACCTACGCGGAATGCGCGAAACTCAGAAAAGAGCTGTTGCAATACAGAGGAAAACTCAGGCCGTTTAGTAGCCTGTTCTAAGAGGCCTAATTCCTTTTGTTTTCGTTTCATAACAAGGCGCAACAACATAGACCGGCCAAAGCTAGATAAGCTTGATTGACCGGCCCCCTTAGAGCCTATGGATTGATATACTTGGTACCCCAAACGACCAAAGCCCACAACACGAACTGTGGTAAAGCCTTTTTCAGGCATAAACTCAGCAAGCTCCCGTTCTACCCGATAGGTCGCTGGTTCAGGAACGAGTAAGATTATCGGTTCCCCTGGACAATCGGTCATGACTTGACGTATCCGTTCATATACGGCACGTGTCTTACCAGATCCTGCTCGTCCATAATAGACGCTAATACTCATGAGACCTCCCTAGTGAAACTTTCACCATCTCAATTTATAGAAATCACAAACTTCATCTTATTTTTAAATTTCTTTTCCTCAGGTATAGATTTAAACTAATTTTTTCGATATAATATATTACTATACTACGTATTATTATATAGTAATATGATATTCTGTGCCTAATTATGGGGTAATTAAAGGCAAATTGTACAATATTTGACTCATTAGATTAAATTTGTTTATAATTAAGAAAATATTTTATATTTTATTTACAATTGACGGAATTTCATATATAATACAGATTAGTATTTGTGTTATTTGTAAAAAATCATGTATTTAGGAGTGAATTATTATGAACAAAAAACATTTAGCAGCTGCTTTCGCAGTATTCGCAGCTACAACTATGTCTTTCTCTGCTTTCGCAGCATCCGTTGATGCTAACGCACGCGCTTACGAACGTGCTGCAGCTGAACAATATACTTACGCTGCACCTCAAGCAGCTACACCAGCGTACCAATCTGGTTATGTAACAAGCGCACCACGCCCTGGTTACAAACCATTACCAGCAGTACCTTACACAGCAGGTGACATGGCTCAACAAATGCCTGTATCCAAAGAATTGGGCGACCCAATCTTTGTAGCACCTCAAACTACAGCTGTAGGTCTTCAAATCATGGATCCTATCGCTACTAACAACCAACCTGTATATCAAGAAACTGTAACTTCCGTAACAGCTAATGGCAACGGCAGTGCATATGTTTCCCGTTACAAAACTAACCAATTGAACGCATTCGACTTATTGTTGAACGGCAAATCCTATACATACGACTTGCCAGCATACACTAACGGCTACCAAGTAAAAACTGCTAGCTCCTACAACCGTGCTGGTGACGGCGTTGCAAACGTATTCTCTACAAACGTAATCACTGAAGCAGTTGTAAACAACAACTCCTTGCGTATCACTGTTAACATGACTCAACCAACAGCTGTAGCAGCTGCTAAATTGCGTTCCATGCAACAAACTGGTCAAGTAGCAGGTGGCGAAGTAGCTGCATTGTTCGCTTACAATGAAAGCTATGATGGTGTAAAACAAGCTGCTCATTACGATGTATTCAACAACGGCAACCGTTACATCGTTGTTAAATCCGGTGCTGTAACTGTTCCAAACGGTGCACAACACCCTTACGCAACTGCATTGTTCGCAGTAACTGACGACACTGTAGCTGCTGTAACAGTATCTGGCAACACTGCTGATGCTTACGATTTAGTTAAAGGTACTGCATACGCAATTGCACAATCTGCTCGCGTATCTAACGCACGTACTCGCTAATTTAAACTACAATTCGTTACGAATTAAATATAATAGTGAAAGCTACGAGCCTTCACACATAAAGACTATATAAATCACTAAATCCCCGAATGAGATATCTCATTCGGGGATTTTTTTTAGCTAGTTATAAAGCTCAGGATCTAAGGTCTAACCTTCATACCTAAGCAAATTAAGATGATGTATCTTACCAACTAGGTCCTTAACTTAATAAATTTATGAATTATTAGATTTATGATTCTTTAATTATAGTCTTGTAAATATCTCTAATGCCTTATAGGCCATCAAACGATAGCCACGCGCATTGGGATGTACTTCACCAGCAAAGACAATTTGGCCTATTTGATCTGCTTCATATAAAGTTGTATAGAAGTCTATAACCTTTAAGTCATGCTCTGTTGCATAGGCTTTTAATCGGTCGTTTACATCTCGCACAACAAGGTCTAACCCATCCATATCGCTATCGATTTGTGTTTCCAAACCAATTATTACCTTCCCCTTTGTGCTCGCTAATTCAATAGCTTTCACCAAGGTCTTGAACACATACGCACTATCTCGACCTTGTAAAATATCGTTGGTACCACACATTAAGAAGATGTGACGTGTTGGATCAGCTACCGCTGTAGCCCCCCATTCTTCAATATTATAAATCATGCCTTGCACAGAGCATCCATCTTCACCATAATTTGTAAAATGTACATTCTCTATAGATGCATCACAGATTTCAACCCACCCTTGGCCATAAGGCACATCATAACCACGGGTAATACTATCGCCAAAACAGATAATTTCCATATCAAGACCTCCTGTACTATGCAATAATCATATAACAAAAAGATGATTATACACAATATACATATTATGGAGTTTTATATGCATTTCTAATGGAATTACATGTATGACTATGGTATACTAATTCCACATAAGAGAGGTCTAACATGAGAAAACTTTATCCCTTTTTAATACTAGCATTGGCAACATTGCAATCTGCTAGTGCCATTTCACAATATGAATTAGAGAACAAGCCTACTCAATACCAAGTAGCTTATAATAGTCCTTCAGAGACTGTGTATATCGACTTAAGTACAATCAGTCTAGCACAGGCAGGTCCTACGTATAGCACGCTTCATGCTCGTACAATTAGTCTGTATAAAAATCAGAATATCATAGCCGATTATTCAACTAATTATACATATCATCGAGGTAATACATCTAAAGATATTTATCTTATGGATTGGCATGTGGCACCGGCGAAATTCTACCAAGTAAATGGTGCTCCTATAGGGGCTGCTAACAGTCAGCGTTCTGTTCTATCTACAGGTGCTCATGTCGCTACAAAGGGCTCTGCGGTGGCTGAAATAGGTCAATTTATTTTACATAATGCATTGGAAATGGAACGTATTACATATACTTCTACGAACCCCTATGTACCGCCTCGTCCATATAAGCCAATCAGTGCACCGGCTCCTACAGCAAGCAAGCCATTATTTGGTGTTCAACCACCACCAGGGGTATACAAACCGCTAAACCAATTAGAATCACCTTATACTTCTAATCAACCACGGTTAACACCATCTAAACTAGGTGTATATGGCCCTGTTCCACCACCTCCTCCACAAGGTCCAAGACCGAGTGACTGGATTCTTGATATCCAAAATCAAGATATGCCAGATCCTAATACACCTATGAGTGAATGGCGACCACAACCAGACTATCATGCACCACAAAAACCATAGTCATAAAATATAGTTACTCGTAACTTACAAAAAGAGACTGAACTGTCCCCTATTTAGGAGATCTAGTTCAGTCTCTTTTTTTCATATTTTATTTGTTTCGATACAATCAGATGAACGTATTATATTAATGCTTTCACATTATTTAAGACGTACAAAGAACAATGCGATAGCACCGATAACAGGAGCGATGGCAAGAGTCATCAATGCAGATTGATAGCTACCTGTAGCAGTTAACATGCTCCCTAAAATCATAGGTGCCAACATAACACCGATTTGGTTAAATAAGTTTACAAATCCTGCTGTGGTACCACGTAAATGAGGTGCTGCGGATTGAATTACGAGCGCATTTGTCAATGCACTATGCATGAAAGCACCGATACCAAGGATTGGACCTGTTATGAAGAGCATATCTGGATTTGTAGTGCTTGCAAAGAGGATCAATGCTGGTGCGAATAAGAACATAACAAGCGCTACTAAGTGGTTTTTCTTAATCGGTAAGATATCGGACAAAATACCGATGGTCGGCTTTGCAATAAGGGCTGCTAAACCAAAGGCGGACATTACATGACCTGCATAGATAGCATTAACACCGAGCTGTTTAACCATGTACAAATTTGACCATTGTGCCACAGCCCACGTAGCACCTGTAGCAAAGAAGCCTGCGAAGGCAAGACAACAAATATTGCGATTTTTCAAAACATGTAGCAAATTTTCCTTTAAGGAAGTCTTTTCGCCTATATGAGCAGATGCAGCACTCGCCTCTGCTTCTCGTTGTGCCAAGATTTCAGCACTTGGTTTACGAACCGTGAAATAGCTAAGAATGAAAACAAGGATTGGCAATACGGCTGTTAAAAGGAATGCATTTTGCCAACCATAATTAGTGGCTACATATGGTGCGTATAGATTTACAGTGGTCAAACCAAGAGATGTACAGGACATAAAGATACCCACTGCAGCACCACGTTGATTAGGACCAAAATAATCCCCAATAGCACTTAAGCAAGATGCTTGTACCGGACCAGATACGATACCTAATAAGAAGCGCAACACCCAACCATAGGTGTAATTATCGATGGTACTCATCAATGCCGTAATGAGCGCCATAGAAAGCAAGCTCACTAAAATAGTATAACGGTAGCCAATGCGATCCGCTAAGATACCACCTGGTAAAACCATGATGGCATAACCCATATAAAAGGCGGATAAATAAGCCGTACCCATTTGAGGAGTGAAACTCAACGCTTCATTAACAATAGGCATCAAGGATGCCCAAGATAGGCGCATAACAAAACTAATCAAAAATGTTAGCCATACGCTGACAAGAATTAAAATCTGAGTTCGTGAGAAACTAAGTCGATTCATACGAGCTCCTTTCTACAGAATAAAAACATATAAAGTAATCATACTATAAATACAGGGTATTTTACAAACTTCAAAGATTAACAAAATACAATAAAAAGCCCTCTAGGCATAACCTAAAGGGCTTTCTAAATTGTGGCGGAGAGGGTGGGATTCGAACCCACGGCCCCTTGCGGAGTCACTGGTTTTCAAGACCAGCTCCTTAAACCACTCGGACACCTCTCCATAACAGTATTATTATATCAGATTGGCCCAATAATAAGCAACAACGTAATATCGTACAAGAAAAAAGCTGGCTCAAAGCCAGCTTTTTCATGTGTATTTGTTGTTAAAGTAATGTTTCAACTACTTACTATTGAATTAAGTATTCACTAATTATCATAAATTAGAATAAATCTTTTTTCCACATACCGATAATGGCAATAATAGAGAATACTAATGCAACACCTATAACCTCATAGAATCCCTCTGGATCATCTTGGAATGGCAATGGCACGTTTGTCCCCCACAAGCTAAATACGATTGTTGGCACCGCCATAGCAATAGTAAGGGTCGCCAACATTTTCATAACCAAGTTAAGGTTGTTAGAAATAATGGATGTGAAGGCGTTCATCATGTTCATCAAGATATTGGAGTACATTTCAACCATCTCGATGGCCTGTTTATTCTCGATGATAACGTCCTCTAGTAAGTCCTCATCCTCTTCGTACATCTTGAGAAGATGTTTATAGGAACTATGACCACGCAAGCGCAATAGACGTTCCATAACGGTACCATTCGTGCGCAATGCAGATGTAAAGTATGTCATGGATTTCTGTAATTCCAACAATTGGAAGAAGTCTTTATTCTTTGTAGTATGACGCAATTGGACTTCAATATCGTCAGTACGGCGGTTGATTTGTTGCAAGTAGCGCAAGAACATAGTTGCTGTGCGATACAAGATTTGGAACAAGAAACGTGTCTTTTTGTATGTATAGAACGTAGAAATCTGATTAGAAATGAACGGATACAATACTTCAGATTCTTCGAGGCAGACCGTAATAAAGAAGTCTGGCGTCAAGAAGATACCCAGCGGCACTGTATCATACATATCGTTACCGCGGATAACCGGAATATTGATAACGATAAAGATGTAGTTATCCTCTAACTCCACGTGAGAACGTTCTTCCATATCGAGAGCGGTCTTTAAAACGTCCGTTGGGATTTCCGTCAAAATATTGATAAGGGATAACTCATCGGGGTCTGGGTTCACCAAATTTACCCAAGAACCTTTTGTGGCATCTGATACAGTGCTATCGGAAACTAACTCTTCTTCTATATGTTTATACACCGTAATCATGCTATCCCTCCTTCCAACGAACTTATAGTAATCATCTAATAAATTATATACTATTTTATAGCTATTATTCAATTCAATTGTGAAAGTTTTGTGTATCTAGAACATACATATGCAGTTTTATGTCTATTTATGATGTACAGATATATAGTAAAAGTATCGTAAATGTTTAATCCACGCAATAAAATAACCTCTAAGTTAGTCAGTTACTAACCTAGAGGTTATTTATATCAGTCCTAATCATTCAGATCAGGAGAATGTAATTTATTTCGTTCCTCTACAGAGCTATAAACTCTGCTTTCACCTAATTGCGGCGCAAGATACGAACAGAGTTCAAGATACAAAGGATGGATACGCCAGTATCACCAAATACTGCCCACCACATGGATGCATAGCCCATGAGGCCAAGCGCCATGATAAGGATTTTAACAGCAATAGCGAACACTACGTTTTGCCATGCTACGCGCAATGTCGCTTTAGACAAGTCAAGGATATGTGCAATAGCAGTCAAGGACGGACGCATGAATACAACGTCTGCCGCTTCGATAGCCGCATCAGCACCGCTACCCATCGCACCACCAACATCAGCACCAGCAAGTACCGGAGCATCGTTGATGCCATCCCCTACGAACATAGTTGGACCATATTCAGAGCGAATATCTTGTACTACGGACAATTTATCTTGTGGCAACAACTGAGCACGTACAGCACTTACGCCAGTTTCTTTAGCGATGTAATTTGCACTTGCTTCAGCATCACCTGTAAGCATAACAGTTTTAATATCTTGACCATTAAGATTAGCAATCGCTTCAGCAGAGTCTGGGCGAGCTTCATCGGCGATGATGATACGACCTAAGTATGTATTACCTTCTGCCACAAGAACTTCTGTGCCATATTCAGCAGCCTCTGTTGGATAGCCTTGAACATTATAGCGTTCCATAAGACGACGGTTACCAATAAGTACTTGTTGACCATCAGTCATACCCACCATACCTTCACCAGCTAACTCTTGAACGAAATCAGAAGGTTCCACTGTAAGGCCTTGATCTTTTGCTTCAGACACGATGCTTGTTGCGATTGGATGTGTAGAAACGGCTTCGATAGCTGCCGCCATGGATAACAATTGACTGGAACTTACATGAGAGCCTACAGTTTCTACGCTGTGAACTTTGAACTCACCAGATGTGATAGTACCAGTTTTATCAAGAGCTACTGCTTTCACATTAGCCAACGCCTCGATAACGCGACCACCTTTTAATAAGATACCGTGTTTAGACGCATTGCCGATACCGGAGAAGAATGCAAGTGGCACGCTAAGCACCAATGCACATGGGCAAGAAATAACGAGGAATGTTAAGGCTGTGTAGATCCATTTATGCCATTCACCAGTAATAAGGGACGGGATGATAGCAACAGCCAATGCAAGAGCTACAACGATTGGTGTGTATACGCGAGCAAAACGCGTAATGAAACGGTCGATTTTAGGTTTAGAAGATGCTGCATTTTCCACGGCATCAAGAATTTTAGTAACCATGGATTCTTCAAGAACCTTATCTACACGCATTGTAATGCGACCAGATTCGTTGATACAACCAGACATAAGTTGAGTGCCAGGTACGGCGCGAACAGGTACAGGTTCACCTGTTACAGGTGCTGTATTAACGCGTGTTTCACCTTCAAGCACTGTGCCGTCTAGAGGAATTAAATCGCCAGGACGAACTTCGATAGTCCAGCCTACTTCAACCTTTTCAGGAGCCATAACTACGATTTCACCACCGCAGTCTGTATCTACAACCCGCACCTCTTGAGGACGCATATCGACAGCGTTCATGATTTCTGTACGACTACGATCAGTTGCTTTTTCTTCGAAGAACTCACCGATACGGTAGAACAAGATAACGCCTACGGCTTCAGGCAATGCATCGATAGCAATAGCGCCCAATGTAGCGATAGACATCAAGAAGTTCTCATCGAACACTTGGCCTTTTAAGATATTTCGACCTGCGATACGCAATACAGGGAACGCAAGAAGAATATACGCAACATAGTAAATTGGAGTCTCAATACTCTCTGGCAAGCTGATGGATGGGACAAAGGATGACAAAACTTCATAAATCATGAATAACAAGCCTGCTACGATGACTGCAATTGTTACAGCATCACTACCACGATCCTGGTCAGGACCATGATCATCCATAGCCGCTTTAGATTTACGTTCATAATCTGCTACGGTTACGCCCTCTTCGATGGCATCACAAATGTCTTGAATGTCACGTTTAAGAGCTTCGCGGTCTTCCCAAGAGCCGGTTAATTTTAATTGATGTGTAGCAATTGTGAAATTTGCAGTCTCTACAACATCCATTTTACGGATGCGATCTTCAATTTTTGCTGCGCAGTTCGGACAGTTCAAATCCTTCAACAATAATGTTTCTTCCATAATATCTCCTTTTTGATAATAGTGAAAGTTTCTATCCTGTATTATAAGTTAATTTATTGTCTATTTCTAATACTTATTAGGCATATCTTGTTTCATATCTTGTTATATATGTTCCTAAACATTTTTCATCAGATATTTCTATTTATATGAATATCTGTTCATATTTTTATATTACATTAAAGGAGATTAAATGTCAATACAAAATCATATTTAACATATATTAAATTTTATTTACTTTAGTTCTAACTATATCCACCTTATATCAAATTTCGTTCTACCAGGAATTTATGTGCTACATCAGCTGGTAACTGATGCTCTGTTTCAACGGCGTAATTCATCTTTGCCATCTCTTGATCTGTAATTGTATGATTCAAACTTTCTAATACAGTCCGCAATTCAGGATGTGCGATTAATATTTCACTACGCACCACATTGCCAGCCATGTAGGATGGATATAGATGCTTATCATCTTGTAACACCGTAATCGGCGCCACACTGAGCTGACCATCTGTAGTAAATATAGGCATTACATCTACATCACCACGACTAATAGCCGCATACTTAAGACCGATATCCATATCTTTAGTCGCTTTAAATCTCATGTTATATACGCGTTGTAACCCTGCATAGCCATCTTCACGACCAAAGAAATCATATTCACCGCCTAATGTTAAAGATGGTGCTATGCGAGCAAGATCAGAATAGCTTTTTAGCCCATAGGTCTGCGCCAGTTCATTACGCACCCCGATGCCATAGGTATTATTAAATCCGTACATACCGACCCATTCGAAATTGTATTCCTCTTTGTATGCTTGTGAAAGCTCATTAAATAGACTTTCATCATAAGCATCAGTGCGTTTCAATACAGCAGACCATGCGGTCCCCGTATATTCAGGATATATATCAAACTGACCTGTACGCATAGCCGGCTGAATATTGGACGTACCACCACCTACTCCTTCTGTAACCTCTACAGTGAGATTGGTCTTATGCTCGATTAATTCTTTTAACACATTACCTAAAATGAGCTGCTCTGTCATAGGCTTTGTCGCAATATGGATAACATCAGCTTTCACATGACGACAATAGAGAGACCAACCACCAACAGCCATTGCAATTAAGGTCATGGTAGAAAGGAATATAATCGTATACCGTTTCATGTTAGGACTAATGCGCGTCACCCTTTCACCAAGAGAGAAGAGCGCATCCACGACAATCGCTAAGAGTGCAATCAACAAGCTGCCTGCAATAGTCAGTGCACTTTGATTCGTAGTGATTCCTCGATAAATCGCTACGCCTAGACCACCTGCGCCAATAAAGGACGCTATCCCTGTCAAGGCAATGGTCATAACGAGCATAGTCCGTATACCTGCCATAATCGTGGGCATCGCCAAAGGAATCTCTATATTCCACAACCGTTGAAGCCTCGTAAGGCCTAATGCTATGCCCGCTTCGCGCATATCCGATTTAATCTGATTGAGACCGGTAAAAGTATTGCGCACCATCGGCAGTAGTGCATAGATGACTAGTGCGATAACAGCCGTCGTATTGCCAACCCCCGACACATATAATAGGAGACCTAGCATCGATATGGAAGGGATGGTATACAGAAAATTAACGGCCAACATAACTGGCCCTGATAACCGCTTGTACTCATGTATAAGAACACCCAATAGTCCCCCTATAATAATAGCGATAATCGACGCCGATAAGGAAATCTCTATATGTTCCCATAACAACTGGAGAAAAAAATCTGAGCGATTAATTAATAATGATATTACTTCATGCATTACATACACCGCCTTTCTCTTGTACGTAATAAAAGCGATTGTATATGCGTCTTACGGCAAATCGCACCCTATAAAACACTCCATTAGAATACGATTAAATCATAGTCCATAATACCATTATATACTTAATTCCCTCCTAACTCTAGTTACAAAACATACCTAAAAGTAATTACTTAGTCAGGCATATCAAATAACTCTAAACATAAGCCATATTTCAACATAAGTACTTAGGTATCTATATCAGATAACCTAGCTAAGATATATATATAAACATAATTGCTTAGATATCCATATCATACAGGTTAATAGCCTTAATATCTCTAAATGAAATCTCAACCCCCTGTACAACTAGTATTTGTAAGCGCTTATTAATCACATCTACAGGACCGATGATTTCTGTATATTTGTGCTTGTCATAATAAACCACACGCACCCAATCTCCACAGCGTAAAAGCTGCAAGGCTTTATTTACTTCTTCGATTTGATCCTCCGATAGCTCTACTCGACTCTCCTTCGGCCGTGCTACAGCTGATAATAAAGCTTCAAAGCCCTTTAATGCCGCAAAGGGCATAAATTGTTTTGCCCGTTGTAAACGAGACATACGATGCTTCATTAATTTATTCTCCATTATGACCACCTACCAAGGTATTTCTAAAGCGCATTGTCCCTTCATCTTGCAAGCTAGAGGCACGTAAAATAGAGTTTTTACCGAACTGCTCCTTGATAGATAACATCGCCTCATGTACTTGCCGCTCCTTTTCCTCTTCCTCCGTCGCAAGAGAGCTAAATAAATCTACCTCTTGAGGTATAGCAGAGCGATTGACTAAATCCTCAAAGCTTACGCCTATACGCCGTATAAGTTCATTTTTATGGCAATGTTGTTCATATAATTTAATTACTGCCGTCGTTAATGCTTGCAATGAATCAGTGTACTGTTTAAGCTTTTTAGAACCCCCTGTGGAGCGCACCATATCATCTGCATAGCCGATATGAACGTGAATATGGTTCGTAACCCCTTTGATTTGTAAAAGCTCTAACACCAAGGACTCCACCATTTCTCGCATAGGCACGTATGCCTCTTCGTAAGTGTAGTTACGCAACAAAATCTGACTATGCGAGATAGAATGCTTGATAGGACGATACGCATGGATATCTGCAATCGTACACGGCTCACGACCCCAAGCATGGTCGATAATGAGCTCTGCATTAACGCCAAACTCCTTATACAACTTAGCCTCCGGCACCATGGTGATACCATGCAAATCATAAGCACCATATTTATGTAAGCGGTTAGCTATGCCTTTACCGATCTGCCAAATGTCAGTTAATGGCTGATGATACCAAATTTTCTCTTTAAAGAGGCTTTCATCAAGATATCCTATAAAATCAGGCGCATGTTTTGCCAGGATATCGAGAGCAATCTTGGCAAGGAACAAGTTTGTGCCAATCCCAACGGTGGCATAAATCTTGGTCGCCTCTAACACCGCATCAAGTAGCATCTGCGCTAGCTCTCGAGGCGTTTTCTTGTAGAGCGGTAAGTAAGGCGTAATATCAATAAAATACTCGTCGATAGAGTACACATGCACATCCTCAGGCGCCACATACTTGAGCAAAACCCCATAAATCTCAGCAGACACCTGCATATACCGCTTCATATGCGGCTTCACCGTCAAATACTCAATGTGCGGAGGAATCTCAAAAAGACGACTGCGATTCTTAACGCCTAACTTTTTTAAGGCCGGTGAAATAGCCAATGTAATAGCCCCTTTGCCACGAGACCCATCAGCCACCACCAAAGGCGTCGTAAACGGATCCAGCCCCAAATCGGCGCACTCCACAGACGCGTAAAAACTCTTCAAATCAATGCACATATACATTCGATCCGTATCAGCTGAACCCATACAAACACCTCCTTAAACCGCTAAATCACTAGATTTTACAAGAATCACAAGAAGAATAATTTCTATGATTAGTATAACAAAAATACTGAGTATTTTCAAACATATGTTTGTTATTATAGCGACAAATTTTGGACATAAAAATGAAAAAGTACCTACTATTAGACATCAAATCTAATAGTAGGTACTCTTAAGTACATGTATAACTTAATTCAATATGGTTTCTTTAGGCCTTCTATAATAAACTAATCCCTTCTCACTACGATACCTCATGCTAGACTCTTTAAGTCTAAAAAAGTGACCTCTAAGATCTATGGAAATCTTTCTTAACCACAATTGTTGTCGTTTATTGCTCAAAAAATCGTTCCCATTATCACAAGAGTCAAATAATTCAAGAGCTTCACTTAAAACCTCGGACTCGCCACGGTTTATGGCTCGAAGATTAGTAAGGTAGTTACGTTTAAAACTATCAAAGGCATCAGTGCAATACTCACCTAACTCAATCAAAAATACTGTATACCCTAGCATAAAAATCATCATGATTTGCTCAAAACTATAATGAGATACAAAAGAAATATAGAGATGCTCAACGCTATCAGTATTAGGTACATCAAACAAGGTGAAATCATTAATACAAGTATGATATGAGGGCTCCATTAATCTAGATATACAATCCAGTTCCAAGTAATCTATCGCATCACGCAAATGACTTTCCCAATCAAAGTCTTCAAACCACTCTGCTGCATCAACAATATCTTCCATGCCCATACCTTGGAAAACAATCTCCCTTAAGTCCTTTGACAACTGGTATTCATCAATTAAAACTATCATGGACAAATCATAATGCAGGCTCTCAAATACACCCAGACTAATATGCTTATATTTATAAGCCTCTGCAGCACCTAATCCAACCATCAACAAATAAAATTCAATATTTTGTTTTCCACTAATAGTTAAATTCATCATACACAGGATGGAAACCTTATATTCCATCTCACAATACTTACGTATTGTACGACACTATAAAATCTATCTAGCACTATTATACACTTTAATAAGACTTATTTTCTACTAACATAACCCAAAACTTCTCTTCCCAGTTCTCCAAACAATACACTGAAAACTATCTGGTGCCAATATATTGATGGGACACCTTCATATGTACAGTGATAAAAAGAAAGGACTATACTTATGCAGCGACATCAGGTCACGAGGAGCAAAGAAGTATAGTCCTTTCTTTTTAATTAAAATGTAGCTATGTTACGGGGCCCCATCAATATATAGGAACTAACCGATAGTTTTCATTATTGTTCCGGCCCCATGTCTCGGAATTCCACGTCTCTAAATTGGGTTAATTCCCCAATGAATTGGAGTTCCACGGTACCGACGGAACCATTACGGTGCTTACGAATGAGGACTTCTGCGTTGTCCCCTTTTTCGGAGTTTTCATCGTAATATTTATCGCGGTACAAGAAGATAACGATATCCGCATCTTGTTCGAGGGAACCAGATTCACGAAGGTCAGACAGTACAGGCCGTTTATCAGGTCTGCTTTCAACACTACGAGACAATTGAGACAAGGCGATGAGAGGCACATTGAACTCACGGGCGATTAATTTGAGGTTACGAGAGATTTCAGATACCTCTTGTTGACGGTTCTCGCTGCCCTTACCGGAGTTGCGGCCTTGCATCAACTGAATATAGTCGACGATAACGAGATCGAGACCATGTTCCACCTTAAGACGGCGCAATTTAGAGCGCATATCTTGCACGGTAAGGCCCGGCGTATCATCAATAAAGAGCTTAGATTTGCTCATGCGGTCCGCAGCGGCGATAACCTTTTCCCAGTCAGTAGGGTCCATGTTCGCACGGCGCAATTTTTCAGAACTCACACCTGCTACGGAGGATAGAATACGACCAACGAGCTGTTCCTTGCCCATTTCTAGGGAGAAGAACGCTACCGTCTTGTCGTACAACATCGTTACGTTTTGAGCAATATTCAAGGTGAAAGCCGTTTTCCCCATCGCAGGACGGGCTGCTACGAGGATGAGGTCAGATTTTTGTAGACCATTAAAGACATGGTCCACATCTTTAAAGCCTGTTGGAACACCTGTAATAGCACCATCATGCTGTTGCAATGCATTTAATTTATCTAAGTTAGATAATACAACCTCCCCAATAGGAGCAAATGATGATTCGGACTGTGTTTGACCACTTACGTCCAATACCATTTGTTCCGCCTTGTTAAGGATAGCCGTTGGCTCATCTTCGCCAGCGTACGTCATGCCTACGATTTTATTCCCTGCATCGATAAGGCGGCGCAACTGAGCTTTCTCACTAATGATTTTCGCATGTTCCTCTACATTGTAGGACACCGATTCATTAGCCAAAGATGTAATATATGCAAGACCGCCTACCGCATCGAGACGCTTACGACGATCTAGCTCTTCACCAACCGTGATAAAGTCCGCCGTCTTGTTAGCATGCACGATTTCTAAGATAGCATCATAAATAATACGATGCGCATCGCGGTAAAAGTCTTCAGATTTTAGAATACTCGTTACCGTATCGACAACGGCACCCGAGTTGGATCCATTCGTTAATAAAGCCCCCAAAACGGCTTTTTCCGCATCTAAATTATGCGGTGGAATGCGTACATCCATGATAATCCCCTTTATAAAACCACTATGGATAAAAGAATTCACCATACTCAAAGAGCATGGTGAACACTATTATTCAGCTACTACGTTAACCTTGATAGTACTTGTAATTTCAGGATGAACACGAACGAGTACATCATGTACGCCTAATGTTTTCAATGGTTCTTTGATTTCGATTTTCTTTTTATCGATATCTACTTTGTATTGCGCTTTAGCTGCATCGGAAATATCTTTTGCAGTAACGGAGCCGAATACACGACCTTCTTCGCCCATGCGAACTTTTACAGTTACTTCAACCTTAGTCAATTGAGCTGCCAAGATTTTAGCTTCGTCATTGGCAACAGCTTTATTGTGAGCGATGGATTCTTGCTTTTGTTTCGCATTATTTACGTTAGTTGCTGTACCTTCAAGGCCAAGACCTTTTTTGATTAATACATTACGGCCATATGCATCGCTAACTTCAACGATTTCGCCTTTTTTACCAACCTTTTTAACGTCTTCCAACAATACTACTTTCATTGTTCTTCCTCCTCTTTCTCTGCGGAATGAAGGGCTTCAAGAGCATGGTCTAAAATAGCCTTCTTCGCTTCCTCTATCGTCATACCTTGTAATTGGGCACCAGCCACGGTTCTGTGACCACCGCCACCCAAGGCTTCCATTACAACTTGTACGTTTACCTTGCCTTTGGATCGAGCGCTAACGCCGATACCGCCGTCATTCAAGGAATACAGTACAAAGGCTGCTTCAATATCTTCATTACTGATGAGCATATCCGCACTTTGCGCAGCTAATGCCATCATATCCTTCAAACCTTCAGGTGCTACGGAGATAGCAATCCCTTCGGTGCGATTGGCTTCAAATACTATTTTAGCACGCAATTGAACAGAATCGAAGGTTTCAATAAATAATTGTTTAACGCGTTCAATATCTGCCCCTGCACGGCGTAAGAATGCAGCCGCTTCAAAGGTACGTGCCCCAGTTTGTTGCACAAAGTTCTTCGTATCTAGAACGATACCTGCATAGATGCCTGTAGCTTCCGCTTTTGAAAGCTTCACAGAAACACCTGCATATTGTACGAGCTCTGTTACGAGCTCAGATGTAGACGATGCAGTAGGTTCCAAATAGGTAAGTAATGGATTTTCTACAAAGTCCGCTGCACGACGGTGATGGTCGATAACGATGCGTCGTTCAGAAATTTCAAGCGCCTCTGGGGCTGCTACCATTTCTTGACGATGCGTATCACATACGATAGTGAGCGTATTCGCATCCACCCACACCTTTGCACCTTCTATGGTGATAAAATGCTCTTGCCAGAACTCAGATTCATTGAGAACGGCCACCATTTTATCGATGGCACTCGTTTCTTTTGAAAGTACAACACGTACTTCTTTACCAAGTGCTCGAGCAATAGAGGTAACACCGATAATGCCACCTAACGCATCATAGTCTTCACGCTTATGACCCATCACAAGGATTTTATCGGAATCAAGCATAAGCTCATGTAAGGCTTGTGATACAACACGAGCACGAACACGGGTATTCTTCTCAATACCAGCTGTATTGCCCCCAAAGAATCGGGTACTTTCACCATCCATAATACACACTTGGTCACCACCGCGACCTAATGCGATATCTAAGGCGGCGCGAGCTCGGCTCGATACCTCTTTTACAGAGCCTACGTTCTCGCTAATCCCGATAGAAATCGTTGCAGGCACCTGACGCGGAGAAGGCAATTTACGGATTCTCTCAAGGATTTTAAACCCATCTTCCTCCATCTCATGAAGTGCACCACGAGAAATAGCAAAGGTATACATATCATCTTGGAAGTTACGAATGAAGCCTTCATGGCCGTCGATTTCATCTACGATGATATTGTTAATGTCAGACCAAACACTTGTATATTCCCGATCACTAAGACCTTTTGTCAATTCTTCGAGATTATCGATTTGAATCATGCCCCATACAGGTTGATCCTCTTCAGCCTTGATACGCGCCTTTTCTACTTCTGTAATATTTTTGAAGTATAGCGCCATCACTGCATGGTCAGCCAGTTCATCTTCACTATGAAGATCTGGACGTGTATCACGAGGATCAATGAATTTGTAAATAATTTGGAAGTACTTGTCTTCGTACTGCTCCGTCATAAATCCAGATTTTCCCCAGATTTTATCAATACGGAAGCCAGGCATAAGAGCAGACATTTTTTGAAGTTTATTCCAATCTACCTTAACCCAGTCTGCAAAGACACTATTATTCCATACGAGGGTACCTTGTTTATTAACAAGAGCAATCCCCATTGGCAAGTTTTGTAAAGCAAAGTTCGAAGCTTGTGTGACGTTTTTCATCATCGCCCCAAACTGTTCTCTTGCTAAACGACGCCGGTTATGAATGGTGTTATAGTTAACCAAATACGCCGCTACTACGATAATTAAAGCTAGAATTGCAATGGCCCAATTCAAGTAGGCCAACAATAATAACAATAATACGATAACGGTAATAATGGTAATTTCTAAACCTTCCCATTTCCGTTGAAAGGATTTCATAACGGCCTCCTTTCTATTACTATTGACGCGCTTTGTAACGTGTCCGTAAATCTAAAAACATATCTATGACACCAAATATAGCTAATGCTTGTCCAAAGAAAAAGGCATACACCCCAAGCAATATCCACTTCAATTTATTACTCATGCGGTAACTACTCATTAAATCTGCTAAAGCTGCAAAGCCATGAATAGAACACATAGAACTACCGAGGAGTAATACATTAGTACTAATGGCTATGACCCAGGAAGAGTCCATATTGATATGCGGCGTACCATATATACCAATAATACCTAAAGCGTATAGCCCTGCACTCCAGACAGGCATCCTCCATTCTTCAATTGGTAAAAATCGAGGTATGGAGATACGTAATCGCTTACCTAGCCATATAGATATCTGAATAGTTATATAACTGTATGATACTGCAGCTATAGCTACAGCCACAAAAAACGCATCCTTCAAACCAGTAGCAAGCTTATCTACATTTTTTACAAATAAATCAACTTGTTCCTGTGTGATATTAGGATTCGTCTGTAAGGCTTGATCAGCAATCATACGAGCTTGCTCGGTCATCTGTGTATCTATCATTGATAGAGTAATACCAGATACATATACTTGTGCCATTAAAGTTACTAATACAGCAACAAACATAGCAATACTAGGGAGTAGTAGTCGCTTAATCGTCCCTAAAGAAAGACGGTTACCTTCTCCTACCCCTACACCTACCGCAGCAAATAAGCCAACAGGTATACCATTCCATGGTCCAAACAAAACTACCGCTAAGAAAGTAGTAACAACAGCTGCCGATATACTATACTTGCGACCCCATTTTGTTCCAATTATGCCAATGGCTGCAGGTGTAACAAAAAATGATAAAAAAGCGAAAGCTGGTAAATACACACTAATAGCACTAAGGATGACACCTATAGCACTAACAAATCCTGTTTCTACCATCGCTCTAGTATTTGTTTGTTTCATAAATCTCCATTCTAAATAAAAGAAGATAGATTAATTGGTATCTTTTAATTATAACAGTTTAAAAAGGTAACTTCAAATACCCTATATAGTAGACAAATGCGATAGCACCGCTATTTATGGTAGATTTAAAAGGTTCCTTTTAACATGTTAAAAGTACCACACCTTGAGGTGCGGTACTTTTATATATTGTATTTGATTATACGTCTTGAATAATCGGCAAGATCATCGGACGACGGCGAGTTTTATCATAGAAGAATTTACCCAACGCGTCGCGTACGTTTTGCTTAATAGTAGTCCAATCTTTAATACGTTGCATTTCGCATTCTTCAAGGACTTGGTCTACACGATGTTCTGCAGCAATCATAAGTTCTTCTGCATCGCGTACGTATACGAAGCCACGAGATACGAGGTCTGGACCAGCTACGATTGTACCAGAAGCTTTATCCATCGCCATTACAACGATAACCATGCCTTCTTGTGCCAATTGTTGACGGTCACGGATAACGATGTTACCTACATCGCCAACGCCAAGTCCATCAACGAAGATAGCACCAGCTTGTACACGGCCACCTTTACGGCCACCATCTTTATCAAATTCAAAGATTTGACCATTGTCGCCGATAAGGACTTTCTTAGGATCTACGCCCATAGCAACGCCAAGTTCACCATGACGGCGCAACATGCGGTACTCACCATGAACTGGAATGAAGTATTCTGGGCGAACAAGGTTGAGCATCGTTTTAAGCTCTTCTTGGCTCGCATGACCAGATACGTGGATACCACGATCTTTACCATATACAACGTGACAACCTAATCGGAGCAAGTTATCGATAGTTCTACCTACAGCACCTTCGTTACCTGGAATTGGTGTAGCAGAGATGATAACTGTATCATTCGGCGCCAACTCTACAGTGCGGTGGTTGCTTGTAGCCATACGGGACAAGCCTGCCATCGGTTCACCTTGAGAACCCGTTGTTAAGATCATAATTTGGTCATCTGTGTAGTTGTGCATTACATCTACGTCGATGATTGTATTTGGTGGAATGTTCAAGTAACCGCGTTCTTGAGCGATTTCTGTAACATTTACCATACTGCGGCCCATAACGACAACCTTACGGTTGAACATAACTGCCGCATCAATAGCTTGTTGGATACGAGATACGTTAGATGCAAATGTAGCTAACACAACGCGGCCTTTTGCTTCTCCAACAGCTTGTTTAATAGCAGGGCCTACGGAACTTTCAGAACCTGTAGTACCTGGTTTTTCAACGTTTGTAGAGTCGGACATCAAGGCCAATACACCTTTATTACCGAGCTCAGCAAATTTGTGCATATCCATCAAACGACCATCAACTGGTGTTTGGTCGATTTTAAAGTCACCTGTATGAAGTACAGTACCGATTGGTGTATCGAAGTACACAGCACAGGAGTCAGGAATGGAGTGGTTTGTTTGGATAAAACCAACCTTCACTTGACCAATTTGAACTTCATCGCCTGCAGCAATAGTACGAAGACATTTTGGAGATACCTTATGTTCTTTAAACTTGCCTTCAATCAAACCACAAACGAGATTTGTTGCATATACTGGGCAGTTAATTTCTTTCATAAGGTATGCCAAGGAACCAATATGGTCCTCGTGACCATGGGTAATTACGACAGCTTTCACGCGATCCTTATTCTCAATGATATAGCTCATATCAGGAATAACGATATCTACGCCAAGCATATCTTCGCTAGGGAACGCAAGGCCAGAGTCGAGAACGATAATTTCGTCCTCATATTGGAAGATGGTCATGTTTTTACCGATTTCACCAAGACCGCCAAGAGGGATGATTTGGAATTTACCCTTATTAGCGCCATTTGGTGTACGACCTACTAATTCCACAGGAGCCTCTTGATTGTTGCGGTTTGTGGAGCGATTATTTGGACGGTTGTTATTACGGTTTTGACTATTGCGACCATTGTTAGAGCGCGTATTACGCGTATTTTCACTGCGTTCACCACGTGGTGCACGAGTTTGGCGAGGTTTACGTTCTGTACGTTCTTGACCTTCACCTTGCTCAGCATTGCGACGTGTATTTGTACGGCGAGTCGTGTTAGTACGACCACCATTTGCATTTGTACGAGTATTTGTACGGCGTTGGCGTGTTGTGCCTTCACCTTCACCAGTCGCGTGTTGACGAGTACGACCTTCGCCAGCAGGACGGCGTGTATTAGTACGGCGGCGAGTTTGTTTATGTTCGCCTTCAGCCGCAGCTGTACGAGTAGCAGTTTTCGCTACTGTTGGTTCTGCTTTCACTTGTGCAGTAACCTGATTATCTGTTGTATTCACAGTTCCTCCTAAAATTTTGTTCATTATTTTATTTAACATAGTTTCTTTTCTCACCTATCACTTGAATTGATCTATGCTATGGAGGCCACACAAAGAAAAAGGCGCTAAAATACTAGCGTCTCGTCAAATGGGCGCAAAAATGCGCTATCAATTTTTGCCGTTCCTAGTGTTGTTGTGACCATTTGCCATAGCAAATGAGTATATTGCCATCATTAGACATGTCAGCCGCGACGGGTACGTTCTCTTCGTTCCAATCTAATGAGTTTTGCAATATAATCCGATCGATTTTGATGAAAGCCTCGCTTTCATACGTTATGTCTATTGTAACATAAAAATAGCGTTAACAAAAGAGGGGAACCCCTATGTTAACGCCATTAAGCATATCCAACCCTATTTATCATCGTCTGGCATAGTTTTATAGAAGCCTTCGATACGCCAACTACCATTCTCTTCAATAACAGAAATATAGCGCTTCATCGGCGTAGATTCCACAAGACCGGCGCCTGTTGTTGTCGTTTGTAGGTTCGCCTCAAACACAATGCGTTTCAAATCTCCTGTGCGACTCACCCGTGTAGTACCTAAGGACACTACATCTACCTTTGGCGCTTGTTTCATAGATGCTAGCCATTTTTGTTTTTCTGTTGGATTTGTACTAGCTTGGCTAATGATATAGGTAAAAGCCTTATCATAATCCTTATTATTTACGGCATCAAAATAATTTTGTACAGCAGCTCGCGCCGCTTCCGCACTGCCTTCACCAACGATAGAGTTTGTAAGCCATCCATCAGGGAATACTTCATTAGCTGGGCCCATCGAACGTAAAGATATACCAAATACACAAATGACAACCACAAGTACACCTACAAGAACACGTGTTGTAAGAGCACTGCTCGTAGGAGATACTTTCATAATAGATGCCAATCGCTTGTCTATAACAAGATGCTGCAATGCACTACCATATTGATTGTCTTGAGGCTGACCTTTTAAGCATAATAAGCCTAATACGATCAGTGGCCCTACAAAGGGAATGAGAAATAGCAACAATGTAGCACTACTTTTACCCGTATCATGGAGACGTCGTACAGATAGCGCAATCAAAGGTATCAAAGAAACCAAACTAAGTATGGCAACGATAAGACCTACCAACCCGATTAGATACGGTCCCGTATGGAATATGGCTGTCAAACCATAAAACACCGCTAACAAGCCAATAATAGCAATATGCCACAATAATAGAAACTGGAAAAATTCCCTACGAGAGGCGCGTCCATCTGTATCCATGAACTTCGTGCCCATCACATAGAGGAATGTATCCTTATAGCTTAGCTGATAATGAGACAACGGATAGATGACATCGCCTTCTGGTGCGATGCGCTCCACCTCTGTTGCCACCGTATACTGTCCACAAGTAGGACAAAACATAGCCGCCTCATCACAATAATGACGGCAAGCATCACAATACCGTTTCATAAACTTCTCTCCAAAACTCTCGAAAACATGCTCTTAAAAGCTCTCTCCAAAATGCTCTCTTAAAAGCTCAAGCTCTTGAATACGTAAAAACTTATCATGAAAAGATAATATTATCTCATTAATTTGTATAATATATCTTTTATTGAACCATTATGTACCAAACTATATTATCTCAAATACGTATCTACCGCCTCAGCGAACCCTTGTCGATAGAGATTAGCGCCACCGTTTGCAGGGTGGCGCAAACCAATAGCAGACAGCCCAAATTTACCCATTGTATCAGCAGATTTTTGTCCTACGGCGAGCACAAGGGGTTCTACACCGCCTAGTTCAAGATGTAAATCTAACAAGCGTTTTGTATACTCCCAACCTAGTTGTTGCTCTTTATCCGTAGGTGTGCGATTCGTCAGTGGATTTCCTTCCTTATGTGGGTGGAAGGGAAATATGTTCCACAACAATGTATCATAGGGATCGATACCCTTTTCAACAATAGCACTCCACACCACAGTATCAGTAGGTTCATTAAAACCATCCTTTTGCTGTGTTCCTTTTAGCAAAGAGCTAGTAGGTGAACTAGTACGTTCCAATTGAATCTGCGTGATATCCTTCGCACGAATGGTTTTATGCTTATCTAATAGCATTCTCTCACAAGTAATAGCAATACCTGTGAAGCGTCCCCCTTGGTACCCCACAGCCTCGGCTACTACAAAGACCTTAGCTCGACCTAAGCGAGGCAATAAATAGGCTACCAAATTATCTCGACGCACTTGGGCCGCATCAAAACCCTCTGCAACGATTTCTAAATCGGGATTTACCTCACCCCAAGGATTATGGACGAGACTACCTTGATACTGTGCGAGCCAATCTACAAAACCGCGTACCTTCGCTACTCTCTCTGCATCAAAGGACGCTATATATTCATCAAAAGACATGCTCTTCTCTAACTCAAATAAAGACATACAGCCTCCAGTTTAAATTTCATATGTTATTACCGATATATATCTACTATACATGATAATTACACGAATTGCATAAGAAATATATAGTTATATGTACTACAATCAAGATGTCACCATCTCTAATCCGAGAAGTACGGTGCAGTGAGGAGGTGACACTATGGAAGAAATCTTCTTACTCTTTATAATACCTATTATGACAAATGTAATTAGCTACTACACTTGTAAATTGCTCGATAGGTATTTTAAATGGTGATGAGCATCGGGTTATCTCCGTAATCAGATAAATAAAGAACCACCCAAGGACGTCGAAATACTTGGGTGGTTCTTTTAAGGTGTACACTAATGGAACTCCTTACTCTTTTAGCTACTTATAGTATACATTATTTTAGGATTTTGTCCATTATAATTAAAGAAACCATCTAGGTATGTCGCAGTCCCTAGATGGTTTCTTTTGTGCACTCAGTGGAGCACTTACAATCTTTAGCTTCTTATAGTATACACCATAACAATTAAATATAGAACTCGATTTTGTCTTCTTTTGCTAATTGGAATTGTTCAAAGATGTGGTTCCGTATATTAACAAAGTTAGCCGATGTACGGTCTGTCCTATCGATGATGTTTACAGGGATAATAGTTTGTACACGACCTGGGTTTGCCGCTAGTACTACAACGCGGTCCGCTAGAACTACGGCTTCTTCAATGTCGTGGGTAACGAATACAACCGTCTTGCCTTCTTCACGGCAGATACGAGAGATTTCGTCTTGCAAGTTGATACGTGTCAGTGCATCAAGTGCGCCTAGTGGTTCATCCATGAAGATAATATCTGGATCAACAGCTAGTGCACGAGCGATGGATACACGTTGTTGCATGCCCCCAGATAGTTCTGCAGGGTAGCGATTACGGGCATGGTCGAGACCTACCATCTTAACGTATTTGTCGATAATAGCAGGACGCTCTTCTTTAGGTACCTTTTTACTTTCAAGGCCAAGCTCAATATTGCTTTCCACCGTACGCCACGGCAACAAGCCATAGTTTTGGAATACCGTTACATATCTGAGTTGAGGCGCTTTCACCTCTTCACCGTCGATAGTAATGGAACCAGATGTAACGAGCTCAAAGCCTGCTATAGCGTTTAATAGCGTACTTTTACCGGAACCAGAAGGGCCTAAGAGACAGATAAACTCGCCCTTTTCAATATCTAGATTAACATCTTCAAGAATGGTGAGTGGTTCCCCATCTTTCATAAATTCCTTGTGTGCATTGCGCACCGAAATGTAACCCATGAGGCCACCTCCTATTTCTCAATACCCCAACGTTTGTAAATCCATTTTTCGATGAGGGATACGCCCCAATCGAGTAAAAGCCCAACGAAACCGATGGTCAAAATGGCTACCATCAAGAGATCGTTACGCAAGTTATTTCTCATATCGATAATGAGGAAGCCAAGGCCTGTTTGGGAACCTACCATTTCCCCTGTTACAAGGAAGATCCACGCTGTACCGAGGGCGATGTGAAGACCAGATGCAATGCCTGGGAATACGGCAGGCAACACGATTTTGAATAATAGTTCTGGCTGTTTAATGCCAAAGTTACGGGCTACCTTGATGTACACTGGGTCAATATTTTGAATAGCAGACACGGTGGACAATAATACAGGGAAGAATGCTGCGATAAAGATGATAACGATAGCTGGTGCTTGACCGATACCGAAAAATAAAACGATGAATGGCAACCATGCTACTGGAGAGATTGGTCTAATGACTTGAACGATTGGATTGATGTAGTTCCAAATCCCTTTGTACCAACCCAAGATAAGGCCAAAGAATACGCCAGCTACAACAGAAATAAGATAGCCCATAAAGAACCGTACTAAACTGTCTGCAATATCCTTAAATAGAACGCCATCTCCGATGAGCTCTCCAAACCCAAGCAATACCTTATATGGCGTTGGCAATAGCGCTTCGTTGAAACCACCGAGGCGAACGATTAATTCCCAAATCAACCAAGCCGCAATAAACGAACCTGGCACATATGTATATTTCTTCATAGTCCCCCTCCTATGGTAACAATGATTGATCTACAAACTCTGAATAGGTCGGCACTTTTTTGATTAAATCAATATGTGTCATGTGATGCACGAGCGCATTATAACGGTCCTCTGTAAGGGCTAAATCTTTAAACCCAATCACTTTGAGGGAACGTTCAATAACTGGATCATTAAATTTCATGTACTTTAAGGAAATCTCCTCTTGTGCCTTTGGATGCTCATCTAGGTATTTACCTGCATCGAGATAGGCTTTTGTAAAAGCTTTCGCCAAATCATGATGTTCATCGACGAATTGACCATTAAACACAAGAGCACAGCAAATATTATCATGCCAAAGATGGTCAGGATCTTCGAAGACCTTCCCATTTCCCATTTCAAGAGCTAGAGAGCCAAATGGTTCGGCCACACTATACCCAGCAATTTGTCCTACCGATAAAGCAGAAGGCATTTCTGGAGGGCTCATTTCTACGATTTGTACATCTTTTTCAGAAAGCCCCGCTTGTTCAAGCATGAGGTCTACGAGAATTTTTTGAGTAGACTGTTTATGAGGGATAGCAAAAGATTTACCTTTTAAGTCTTGAACAGAGTTAATATCCTTATTTACGATGATAATATTACCCTCTGTATGACCAAGTGCAGCAGCACGAACATCAATACCTTGTTCACGAGCCTTTACACCAAGCTCAACGAGAACTGACGCAGCGTCTACCTTACCTGTGTTGAGTGCATCCATAAGCTCTGGCCAAGATCCATACTTAACAAGCTCTACATGAACAGATCCATCTGCTGTTTCTAGTTCTTTTGTAGCAAATACCGGCAATGCATGGGTAATTGGTAAATAGGCTACGCGTACAGTCTTTAATTCTTGGGCCGTTTTTGGTTTATTGTGTTCATGATAGCCATATACTATTCCACCAATAACCAAGAGAACCACCGCAATGATTAGATACCAAGTTTTCTTCATAACTTCCCCTCTTTCTACCTCATAACAAGGGGCGTTTTTGACACATGTCATTTTTCGCACTTTTCTAAAACCTAGATGAAGTCTGGCTTTAGAATACCTCGTCTTCTAAACTTATTTATACCCTACTATAACAATATGCATTAATTCTGTCAATAAAACACAGTAATATTGTAGGTATTATTGCTTAGGTGCGAAAAGTATCAATATAGGCAGTCCACTACACATATAACAATAAGCATACTAGCTAATAGCTAATAGCTAGTAGCTACTAGCACAACAAACAAAAGATACTCACGAAATACAAAACAGGTAGTATCCATCAGATACTACCTGTTTCTATATGCGCGTTATTCACACATTGTATTAAGTTATTTCATATATATTTAGTTATACTCTATATATTTAGTTATACTCTATATATTTACTGATATCGCATATGTATATATTTACTTGAAGAAAGACTTTTTATTTAATACATATACCTCGGATGTACCAGCTTCGCTAGACTCAGATACATTTGGATAGATAGTAGACTGACGGAAGTGCTTGATTTCACCTTTTGGAACGATGAGCATTAGAGGTTTACCAGAGGCGATTATCTTGTTGAATTCCTCTTCGTTAACTTGTTCCATAAGATATTTCTTTGACCACTCGGCACTGCGTTTTTTAATTTTATCTCGATCATCCCAGCGACTTTCATCACCATTGATTTTAATAATCTTATGACCTGTATAGTATACAGCGGATGTACTGTATCCGTTGTAGTAATAGATATCCCCATCATAGGAGTCTACCACAGGCACTACATCGATATTACTACGCTGTTTTACAAATGGTTCTAACCCTTCTACCACAACAATGGAAGAAATAACCATCGTACCTAGGACAATGACACTAACAAGACGATACCCTTTTTTCGTATACCATGCGTGGAATAAAAGGATTACGGCTACAGCCGCCACAACATAGAGCAAGAAATAGAAGCCCCATGGAGCGAAGAATGATCCCGCTACATAAGCAATCCATAAGAGTAAGGTAGGTCCCATAATGACCCATTTAACCGCTCTAGATTTACCTTTACGTATAATCTTCATAACGCCCATAGCGCCGATGGCACTAAAGGGAACTAAGCTCACGAATGTATATAAAGGATATTTTGTAGCCATTAAGGTGTAGAACAAAACGACCCCAACACCCCAAGTCATGTTATAGATAAAGGCTGTATGACGCTGTTTAAAACCATCAATCATACCGTAAATAACAGCACCAGTCCACGGCAAAGAAGCACCTAGGAAGATTGCGATATAATACCACCACACATTATCTTCAGGATGTTCAGATTGTGTGGCCCGTGTTACATTGTGAAGCCCTAAGAAGCCATTGATAAAATCTTGACCGTGAACGCTGTACATATACACATACCACGGCAAGCAGACTACACAAAAGGCAAGAATGCCACGCCAATCAAAGATAGCTTTCACCATCGACCAAGAACGATTGATCCCAGCAAAAACGAGTAAAATCATACCAGGCAAAACGAGTGCTACAGGCCCCTTTGTGAGCACCCCGAGGGCTGCAAAGATATAGGCCACAATCATAGCATGTGGTTTCTGTTCCACCATCCCCTTATAGGAATAAATCATGACCATGATCGTCGTATAAAGTAGCACCATGTCCGTAATAACGCCATGAGCTACGGTCCAGAACATGAGGGATGTACCAAGAACACCGGCCGCAATTAAGCCGAGGGCCCACTTGCCGCTCATAGTACGCGTCGATTGATACATAGTCGCTACAGATAAAGCGCCAAAGATAGCACTTGGTAAACGAACCACCCAATCGGCAATACCAAAGATTTTAAATCCAATGGCAATGAGCCAATAAATCATAATCGGTTTATCGTACCAATAGGTGCCGTAAATTTGAGGTGACAACCAGTCTCCGGAGAGAACCATTTCCTTAGCAGTTAACGCATAGTTAGATTCCACAGGATCCGTAACAGGCAACATATTATTGCCAAACAGATAAAAAACAAGCCATACAATAAATACAACTGGCGTTAATCGTGAAAGTTTCATAAGGGCCTCCTTATCGGCGATTACGATAGTATTTAAAGCCCAATACAGCCGCTATAATAACGAATACAACAATCATAACAATCAAGAATTCATGATTGTATTGGATAAGATCCTTCCAATTTTCACCGAGTACTTTACCCAGGTAAACAAGAAGGATGGTCCAAGGAATCGTGCCTAGTACAGTCCAAATGACAAAATGCCACATAGGATAACGAGCCATGCCAGCGGGGAAAGAAATAAATGTACGAACACCCGGCAACAAACGGCCAAAGAACACCGCGGCGCCACCATACTTATTAAACAACTTTTCAGCGAGTTCAAATTTATGTTCATTAAAGAATATGTATTTGCCGTATTTCAAAAGAAGTGGACGTCCGCCATGCTCACCCATCCAGTAGGATAAGATAGAGCCTACAATCCCTGCTAAAATACCTACAACCATAGTCGTATGTAAATCAAATATGCCCTGAGCAATCAGATATCCTGCAAAACCTAAGACGATTTCACTAGGAATAGGAATGTTAGCATTTTCCAAAACCATTGCAATAAACATGGCTCCATAGCCATACGTTTCCATAAATGAAATGATATATTCCACTGTTTTACCCCTTTTAAATCCCCATATGGGTTCCATATGTACAAAATTTTGCACATAGCATTTTCATTGTTATCATACCTATTCGGTATACCTTATATTTTACCATAATAAAAAGGCCCTCACCACAGGTGAAAGCCTTTTTACTATTTAACTGTATACGATTATTGCAATTCAGTAGTTTGAGTTGTTACTTCACGAGCCGTAGTAAATGCAGCTAGTTCTGCATCACCAGAACCAAGGATTACTTTGTTAGCTACTAGCGCGTTAGCCGCTGTTTTAGCATCTTGTAAAGTAATTCCAGCACGAGGAGCACTAATTGTGACTGATGTGCTTTTACCACCGACCGTAGAAAATGTAAGATATACAACGCGTTTTTCCGCCATGTGGGCGCCTCCTTTCACGTTTCATAAACAAGTTCTCAAATCTAGATAGACTAAGATAAGCTTTGAAATTCTGTAATTTCCTTCAGATCAAATATATCTATCTACGATTCATATCAATAAGGATGGGAATGTGAGGGTTTGCTATCTCTATATCCTGTTACGACTATGGGAGGATATAAGGAACTAGCAATAAGGATGTGTTTGGATCACCTACAAAAGTAATTTAATCATTGTGATTAATGTCCTAAGGATACTTCATTGACGCGGACCACGTCGGACAAGCTGTGGTCATACAAGGCTGCCAGCGCATTACCAACGGTTTTCACATTATCGTCGGACGCTTCTTCTGCAACACGAGTATAGGTTACGTCTTTGTACTTCGGCGCATCTTCGGTGCCGATGTTAAAACGCAACACCAATTTAGTGCGTTTAATGTTAGCCATCGTATCACCTCCTTTCACCCTCTTATATTCCTGAGGGTCCCTCTCGACAACCCCCTCTAGAGTAATTATGGTAATCATTGTGAAAGTCTAGGAACTACGGCTCTAACTCTGTACTTATGGCAGTAACTATATACTTCTTATACCAACTATATAACTTCAAAAGTAACTATATAGATTTCATTAAACTTCTAGCAGTATTAAAACAATAAAGTTCTTATAAATGCAAAAAGACCTTTACCAATTCCTAGTTATATATAGGAACCGTAAAGGTCTATAAGATCTATGAGTACTATAAAGCGCCATTAAAAATAGTACTGGTATGTTAAACCGCTTAAGTTCAACACTATTCAGTTTTCAATGCCAACATAAAGTCATAGGCTTTAACGGCTGCTTCTGTATCCACAAAGTGTAATGGATTTAACATACGACAGAATTTAAAGAGACATTCGTGTTTACGTAAAACATCTTTCACATGTAATACAGTATCTCGAGCCGTACGAGCAGAGCTATAACCATTCATCATGGCATATAGGTAAGAAATCGGCAAATTATCTTCGCGCAAGTAGCTGTGAACGAAGATAAGTAAATCCCAACCTTGCGGTGTTAGTTCAGGCCAACGACGGCCATTTTCCCAGTCTAGCAAGGTAATCTTATCTGTATCAGGATCATAGGTAATATCTCTCATGGCAGGACGACCATGAGATAAACCGTAGTCATGGAGTTGTCCCAATGTTTTACCAAAGATATAGAAGATATGAGTCACCATATCTTGTAAGCTATCATCATCAGGATGTTGAGCCGGCAATTCGCTATAATAGGTTAATGTTTTACCAGACCCTTCTGTAACGAAATAATGCTCTCTAAAACCAGCAATTACAGGCGCTACAGGTAGCTGTGTATTTATAAAGGATATTTTATAGAACTCATAATCAAAGGCAGCTCTAGGAGATGGTTTAATCCAACTAGAGCGGCGATTACTGATATCTTGCTTTACATAATAGGTTTTATCGTTAAACTCTACAGGAAAAACACGATGGTCTTTCTCTTGATCAATCATGCGATCGATATATTCTAATAACATATCATTCATTATGGCCTCCCCTTGTATAACACTCTACAACACTAATACTCCCATTTATACAGAATCTAAATTATTGAATACAAAACTCTCCATCTAGGCTAAGTAAGTGCACTCATTACACATAGCCTCATATTTGTTCATATCCATTCTTATTCAAATAGATTATATATCTCTATAATTAATTAAAAGTAACAACACATTAGTTGTTACTCATATAAGTGTATACAATTAATGTTTTTATTATACTACAATTATGACCTGATATCAAAAGAAAAACCCCCTAGCCTAAGCTAGGGGGTTCTTCTGGTAATTATGATAATAGGTTTAGATTTAAGACAGTACGAGGACCAACTGAGGTCATGTCTAAATCAAACAAATTAACCAACGAATTTAGTCACTGCTGCAGTATCAGTTAAGTGACGTTTAGGCATGCCCATTTCTTCAGGGGAGATGCCAAGAGCAAGACCCACTAATTGGGACATGTGCAAGATTGGCATATCTTTGCCACCGCCAACAACTTCTTTTGCTTCTTTTTGGAACATATCAAGTTGCATTTGGCAAAGTGGGCAAGGAGTTACTACGCAATCTGCGCCTTCTGTAGCTGCATCTTTGTTGATGGAGCCAGTCATTTGCATTACGGAATCATGTGCAGGGTATACAGCATGGAAACCGCAGCAATCAAGTTTACGGGAGAAGTCGATTGGTGTAGCACCGATAGCAGAGATCAAATCTGCTAAGGATGTAGGCATTTGATAATCTTCGAAGCCCAATTCAGTTTGAGGGCGAAGAATATGGCAACCATAGTATTCAGCTACACGTAAACCAGTTAAAGGTTTAACAACTTTAGCTTTCAATTTATCCAAACCGTAATCGCGGATCAATACCCATAAGAAATGAGTAATATCAGTTGTACCGCGGTATTGTTTACCGATTTGAGCTAATTTTTTGTTAACTTCGTTCTTTTCTTTTTCGTTGTTATCAAGCTCGTTTTTAGCTTCACGAAGCATCAAAGTACAAGTGTTACATACAGTTAAAAGGTTCAAACCTTTTTCTTCCGCCAATGCAATGTTACGAGCATTTGTAGCAAGTGTAATTTCTGGAGCGATGTCTTGAACGTGGGACGCGCCGCAGCAAGTCCAACCGTCAAGTTCTTCCAACTCGATGCCTAATTTTTTAGCTACAGCAACTGTTGCTAAGTAGTCTTCTTTGGCAGCGCTTTCAAGAACGCAACCTGGGAAAAATGCGTATTTCATTATTTGCTTACCTCCTCAGCTGCTTTCATAAGTCTGCGAACACCATCAATACCATTTACTGGTTTTTGAGGTACTACAAGTTCGAATGGATTGATTTTGCTGTGTTTCCACAAACGTAAAGCATAGAATGCTTGTTTAGCGGAATCAACAACACCATCAGATTTCAAGCTCATAGAAACTTCTTTCAAGCGACCAGTTTTGTAGAGATCGTCTTTGAAAGCAACTGCATGGCGAACGCCTTTGCTGTTAGTAAGACCAGCTTTTGTAGCTTCTTTACGCAAGTTGGAAATATCTTGAGCAGGTTTTAAGTGTTTAGGGCAACGGGAGATACAGTTCATGCAGTGAACGCATTTCCAAAGACCGTTGTCGAATGCAGGTTGAATGTGAGCCATAGGTGCATCATCACGGCTATCCAATACGAAACGGTTAGCTTTTGTGAATACATATGGTTCTAAGAAGTCATCTTGACGTGCAGTCAATTTGTTACATTCAGATGCGCAGCAACCACAAAGGATACATTCTGTACCAGCAACGAATTTTTTGAAGTCAGCTGGAGTTTGGCGAACGATTTTGTCACCTTCGTTGAATTCTGCTTTAAGGAAAATCCAAGGAGCAACTGTTTTCAAACGATCAACTTTTGCTTCCCAGTCAACAACTAAGTCACGGATAACGCGGAAGTTGCCGATAGGTGCAATTGTCAATTCATCAGTACCATAACGTTCTGTTAATTCGTCGATTTTAGCTTCGCAACCAAGCATTGCTTCGCCATTTACGCGAATGGAGCAAGCGCCGCAAACTGCGGAACGGCAAGCTGCCAAGAATGTTAAAGTTGGATCTTGAGTATCTTTAATTTTTTGAAGGCCCCAAAGAATTGTACGGTCAGCTTCATAGTCGAATTTGAAAGTCTGTACAAACGCGCGACCTTGTTGGTAACGGTGAATATGGTAGGTGATTTGTCTCATCTTAGTACTTCCTTTCTTGTGGTTCGTATTTAGTGAACACTACGTCGCGTTCAGTCAATTCGTACTCGCCGTTAGCACCCAATTTGATCAAAGAGTGTTTTAAGTATCTTTCATCATTACGTTTTGGATGGTCTTCACGGATATGAGCACCACGAGATTCACGACGGTGTAAAGCGCCCATAGCAATAGCTTTAGCTACTGTTAACATGGAACCGATTTCACAATAGTTAACGAATGCCATGTTGTAAGTACGTTCAGGGTCACCTACATAACAAGTTTTGTAATCTTCAATCAATTGATCGATTTCTTTTAATGCTTCAGTAATACCGTCTTCATTACGGAAGATACCTACTTTGTTCCACATTGCATCAGCCAATGCATCGCGGATTTCAACTACAGGACGACCGCCTTCACGAGTTGTTACTTCAGTGAATTTAGCTTCCCAAGCTTTTGCAGCTGCAGCTAATTCTGCATCTACGTTAGGTTGTTCATGTGTTTCAGCATAGTCAGCTGCGCCAGCACCGGATACTTTACCGAATACTACGCCGTCTGCCAAGGAGTTACCACCTAAACGGTTAGCACCGTGGATGGAGATACAAGAAGCTTCGCCGGAGGAGAACAAACCAGGCAATTCACATGCACAAGTTTTGTAATCAACTACGTCGATACCGCCCATTGTATAGTGACATGTAGGACGAATAGGTACTGGTTGTACTAATGGATCGCAATGTTCGAAAGTCATAGCCAAGTCACGGATACCATGAAGTTTTTCAATGATAACTTCAGGACCTAAGTGACGAAGGTCAGCTACTACGTATGCGTTAAGACCAGAACCGAAACCACGACCTGCAGCGATTTCATCTTCGATTGCTTTCGCTACAACGTCACGGGATGCTAATTCCATTTTATTAGGCGCATATTTTTTCATGAAACGTTCGCCTTCAGCGTTAAGAAGGTAACCACCTTCACCACGAACCGCTTCAGACATCAAGATACCAGTACGACCAAGACCAGTTGGATGGAATTGGATCATTTCCATATCTTTCAATGCATTACCAGCGCGGAATGCTGCTGCCATACCATCGCCTGTGGAAAGGAATGGGTTTGTAGTACGAGTCCAGAAAATACGACCTGCACCACCAGTAGACAAGATAACTGCTTTTGCTTTAATTTGTTCTACGCGACCTTCTTTCATGTTCCACACAACTGCGCCACCAACGTGACCGTTTGCGTCTTTAACAAGATCTAAAAGGTACCATTCTTGTAAGAAGTGTACGCCTTCTTTCAAGCATTGTTCGTAAGTTGTGTGCAAAATAACGTGACCAGTTTTATCCGCAGAGTAGCAAGTACGTGGATAGGATTGACCACCGAAGTTACGTTGCGCAATTTTGTTTTCTTGAGTACGGGAGAATGGAGCACCCATGTGGTCCATTTCAAGTACGCCTTCTGGACAACGAGAGCAGAAGAATTCGATCGCATCTTGGTCGCCAAGATAGTCAGAACCTTTTACTGTGTCGAAAGTATGTGTTTCGATTGTGTCTTCAGCTGCAACGTTGTTCAAACATGCATTTACACCGCCTTGCGCCATTGCTGTTGCAGAGCGAGTTGGGAAAATTTTAGTAATAAGAGCTACATTTAAGCCTTTGCGACGACCAACTTCAAGAGCCGCGCGTTGACCAGCGCCACCGCTACCTACTACTAGAACATCAAACTGTTCCATAATGACCTCCTCATAACTACCTATTAATAAGAAAACTTGTTAGACTATCTCATTTCAAAAACTTATAAAAATTTTTGATAACCTAATCATTTTTCTTTCAAGAAAAGCCCCATACTTATGCGACTTTTCTTATAGCTTTACATATAATTATAGAGAGCATTTTGTATGATGTCTAAACCCTATTATGCATAATTAATTTCGATTAATCTAACTGATAATTTATTTCACTTAGTATTTTTCTTGTTTACTTATGAACATTTAAAATAGATTTATGAATATTTCATACAGGAAGTTAAGGATATTACGAAAGTAATTCGGTTCCGAAATTTTTGTATATTTTTATTTCCGCTAGACCCTTAACAAGTCTTATTAATACTGACTTTATAAGATTACCAAACTGTTCATAATAATTAATATCCGTTAAATTCCTACTAAAACTACCTAGATTTTAATCATCGAAAATCATCAAATTTCTACGGCTATTATTGGTATTTAACTCTCTGATAATTATTATCATAAGTTTTTTTAGTGATTTCTTTCACACTCGCTAAAATTGGCAAAATCCTGTTCATCTATGCGCATACGGCAATCTTCGATATAGTTCATCTTCATTCATTAGCAGAATTCATTAAGTTTCAAGTTTTCTTCGTTTTTAAGCTCTCAAAACATGAAGAACAGGCTTATAAACTCGCATATACATTCATCTTTTGCTCATTCCTGTTGTATAAGGTATGATAATAGATAAATAAGTTATATAATATTATATATATAGTCAACTCTATATGGTGTTGTGGCTTTCACCAAAATGAAAGCATATATATATAATGACTATATTAATGTAGTTGGAGAGCTATATTTTTAACTCATACATAAGGAGAACAGAGAATGAAAATTTTACTTGTAGAAGACGAAGAAATGCTGAATGGCATTACGGCCAAATATTTGCGTGCAGAGAATATGACAGTTGATACATGCTTCAATGGTCAACAAGCCATCGATTATGTAAATACATCTAGCTATGACGTTATCGTTATGGATATCATGATGCCAGTCCTTGACGGCATTAGCGCTCTTGCACAAATGCGCAACGACGGCAATACAACACCTGTATTGCTTTTAACTGCAAAAGATTCCTTACAAGATAAAGTTACAGGCCTCAACACAGGCGCTGACGATTACCTTGTAAAACCTTTCGATCTTGAAGAATTAACAGCTCGTATTTATGCATTGGCTCGTCGTAATGCGCGCCATGCACAAAATGATATCCACGTAGGTCCGCTTACAATCAATGTGCCACAACGTACCGTTAAACGCGATGGTGAAACAATCACATTGACTGCTAAAGAATTCGACCTCTTATTCTATTTAGCAAGTAACGAAAACATCGTATTATCCCGTCAACAAATCCTTGACCATGTTTGGGAATACGACTATGAAAGCTACTCTAATCTTATCGATGTATACATCAAAGATTTACGTAAAAAGATCGATACTGATGAGAATGTAAAACTCATTCAAACAGTTCGTGGAGTAGGGTATGTCCTCAAAACAGAAAACTAATGATCCTCACCGAGATCTAGACACCATGTCTGGGGCAGCTACCGATTTATTTAATCGGCTGCCCCTCACTTTTAAAATTATGTCTTGGTATACCATCTTTTTGCTCATCATTTTGATGGTTGCCTCTGCCTGGATTTATGCATATACGCACGAGTCCGATAACAAAGAAGTACGTGAGCGCTTGCAGCAGCAAGCAATGATCATGGCTACGGATATTCGCAAATTTAAACCGTACCAAGATAATACATTCTTCTTTGTTTCCACCCAAGACGGCTATATTATTAAAGGCGCCTTACCAGACGGCTTCCCAAACCAAACAGTCCTTTCCTTAGGACAGGTTGGAGAAATTGCTGTAGGTGACGACACCTTCTATTACTACGATACGCCGGTTAACGAACCAAACTATCGTGGTATTTTGCGTGCTGTTACAAAGGTAAAAACAGCCTCTAAAAAGACTGAAAATCTATTATATAGTTTATTATTAGGTGATGTTATCTTCTTGTTGATTTCATCACTAGGTGGTTATCTATTCATCAAAAAAGGCCTCAAGCCGGTCCGAACCTTGACGAAAACAGCTAAGGTTATCGGCAAGAACAATGACTTGAGCCGCCGTATTGATATTCCATCCCGCACAGCGCGAGATGAAATCTACGAGCTTACCACCACATTCAACCGCATGATTTCAGGTCTGGAAGACTCCTCTAATCGGGAGAAACAGTTTAGTTCTGACGTATCTCACGAGTTGCGTACACCAATTGCTGTTATTAAAGCAGAAAGTGAATTTGCTTTAAAATACGGCCGTACAGAGGACGATTTACGAGAAGGCTTAACACATATCTTAGAACAAGCCAAGTTTATGACTAACCTCGTAAGTCAATTGCTCGATGTAGCACGCCTAGAGAATGCGCATGAACTCAACTTAGCACCTGTAGATGTATCGTTGATGTTAACCAATATGGTTCATGACTATACGCGACTCGTTGCAGAGAATACAGAAAAAAGGATTTCCATCACCTCCAATATTCAACCGCATATGAGTATCGTGGCTCATGAAGTGTCCTTACGTCGTGCCATTACAAACTTGGTAGACAATGCTATCAAGTTTACGAATTCCACCATCGACATTTCAGCCAAGCTTGCCGGCGGTGAACTTGTTATTACGGTAACAGATAACGGCATCGGTATCGAGCCAGAAAACCTTGAGCATATTTGGGATCGCATGTACCAAACAGAGCAATCTCAAAATAAGAAATCAAATCACGGTATTGGACTTGGCTTATACTTTGTAAATAAAGTTATTAGCTTACACCACGGCACAGTAACAGCCACAAGCGAGCCACAAGTAAAAACTACATTTACAGTACGATTACCGTACAACAGAACAGAAGAATAAACTAAAGGGACTGACCAACGGTCAGTCCCTTTTATTATGAAGCGCTTAATTATTAAGCATTTAATTTTTAGCCTATGAATTGTTGCCATAATGGCATATATACATATTCGAGGAAGGTCCATACAACGAGCCCTGCAATAGCACCAACAATGGCACCATTGATACGGATCCAGCTGAGGTCATCCTCTACCTTAGATTCGATAAAGTAAATAAACTTATCTGTGCTAAGGCCGCCTAGAACCTGGCGTATGATGGTTTCAATAAGATCATAGCCCTGTTCAAGCACATATATACCAATATTGTGCAATGTATCTTCTATACGGTTTCTCAAATCTTCGGATTGGCCATATACAGTCCACAATTCAAGAGCAATATTCACGAGAACTTGTGCAGGTGTTTCCCCATTTTCATCCCCTACAAGTAATAATTCCTCTACATAAGGGCATAAATGGTTTTCAATGACAGATTCCCAATCTTGTTCACGAATCCAACGTTCCCACGCTTCATCGAGAGCATCACAAACCTCGCGGTTCTCTTCTATGTGGCGAATTGGGTCTACCCATTGGCGCAGCCATGCAGTCCGTTCCGGACTATTTGGGCGCTTCCAATTTTCAAGCATAGCATAGGCCTCTTGAACGATAGCCTGTGCCAGTTCATGGTAGTTCACCACATCGGTCGCTTCAGACATAGAGATGAGGAAATCAGACCAGAAGCCTTTTCGCTTTTTCTTATGCGCCTCTTCTGCTACAACCGCTGTAAGCCACGTAACCATAGCTGGATGGTTAATACGTTCTTGAATTACATTCAATACCTGTACAACCATACCTTCATAACGATTATGTTCACATAAGTCGAGCAACACATGTTTCAAAACCGGTACAAGAGAATGTTTTTGAAGCAATCCACGGATGCGTTTTGCCCCCCATTGTGCCCATTCCTCGTTCGTTTGAGACTTCCATAAGAGATGTAACCCTTGATGGATTACAAGGCGTGCTGCTCGTTGCCCTTCTGGAGATAGCAAGAATTTTTCAAACAATGGTACAAATTGAACATTGCTCAACAATACTTTACACCGTTCCTTCGTAAGCATCTTTGTCTCAACGAGCTTAATAACACCGTTGATGAGGCGATCCTTATTGCGAGGAATTAACGCTGTATGATACGGGAATCCTAGTGGCTTACGGAATAAAGCAGTTACGGCAAACCAGTCCGCCACACTGCCGATAAGTGCTGACTGCACCGCCCAATAAAGCGGCTGATACCAGCTTTCATGGCCATAGAAAAATTGACCTATGAAAACAAAACAGTACAATACAGCGGTCAAACCAAGGATGCCGTTAGCACGCTGCCGTAAGGTAAGGGATTTCAAATACTGAATCATTTGAGCACCCCCTCTACTAAAAGATATAAACCGTAGAATATACCGCCTAAAACAGCCCCTACGAGGGAACCATTGATACGAACCATTTGAAGGTCATAGTACATCTTGCCTCGTACAATTTGGGTGATTTCATCAGGGGAATATCGAGATAACTCTTGCCCTACCACCTTATCGATGAGAGGGTTTAATTTTTGTAACCACGGAATACTGCGTAACAAGAAAAATCGTTCAAACGGTGCTTGCTTGTCTGGGTTCAGCAAAATCTCTGTACCGAGCACATTAAAGCGGCCGATAACGATGTCCATGAGACGTTTCCAGTCCACAGTATCACCATCGATGAGCTTGCCTTCCCATTCTTCGAGAACCATCTTGATCCATTGATCCTTATGCTCTTCGATGAAAGCTTGCCACTCTGCATTGGTTTCCAAATTATTGAAGAAGCGAATGGCTTGGCCCCATACGTAACGACCTAAATCAGAGTCGATGGACTCATTATCCTTAAGGAATTGAACAGCCTTTTTCTGTACTGTTTCTACCAATCGTTCTGGTGAAAGCCCATCCCCGCCAAAGGCAATAGCCAATTCACGAAAGAAGGAATCCTTCGTATAGGTTTTCATAATGTCTAACATTACGCGGTACAAATACGGATATACCTGATTTGATGCAATGACGCGCTGACAAGTACGATTAAAGTAAAGCCAGAAAATGCTAGCCGTATGGCGTTCTAGCATACATCGGCCAAACAAGATAACGAGCGGTGTCGCCTTCCAGTTTGTAACGCCTTTATATATGGCTTTATTGATTTCCTGACGCATCGGTTCAATGTCCATATGGGATAAGACCTGATTGCCTACACCGTACAAAATATCCCGCATTTGGTCTTGTCCTACATCGCTCATGCCATATTCAATAATGCGGACCATAACCCGTTCTTTTTTGATGGCATAGTACATTTGAGGCACGCGCAATAGTTCTTCACTGAGCATAGTGCGCCCCATTTGTATAAGACGTTCCTTACTGCGTGGTAAGATAGCAGTCTTAAAAGGTATCCCCAAAGGTTTTGTAAAGAGCGCCGTCACCGCATACCAATCCGCCAAGCCACCGATCATAGCGGCCCCAGATACGTGCATGATAAATGCCCAAAACATATCTTGCCGTTGTGGATATGAAATTAAAAATATAATAGCCATGACAACCAATAGGGTGGTTGCCACTGGTTTAGTTTTCATCATCACTTGATCCTAACTTACTGAATTACGTATATAGACTCTCCCCATATAACGTAGTGACCATAGAGGCCACGAACTTTCACGGACTACAACAACTTGTGAAAGTATATTTAATATGTGTATCAATCATCTGCTAGAGCATCCGATTAACACTTTAGTTAAAATGTGCATTCATCGCCTTCTTTTTGAGGTTCCCATACAGGGACATCGCCGAAGAGAGCTTTAAAATACACAGATGGTGTCCATAGTGGTCCATTTAGATGCATCGGAATAAAAGCTTTTTTCACCTCTACACGGCGCAAAAACTCAATGGCGCCCCACTCCATAGCGTCTTCCAAACGATTATCTACAGGGAACATCGCTACATCGACAGATAAACCATCCAATTCTTTGAACTCACGCCACGCCATGCGCTTTGCATCAGCATTATTCTCTGGCGTGTCACCAAGCCAATGCCACCAATTGAGGTCACCTGCGTGGAAGATAGAATCAGAATCGATGTTAGCAGTATTTGTCTTTACGTAGAAAGAACCGCCTTCATCGGTACTACCATACATATGAATGCCTACATCATCTAATGTAGCATCATGACCTGGACGCATGGTAATGCATTTCTTTACCTTGCCTTCTAAGGGCACATCTTGATGGCAAATGTAGCGCGTTTGAGGACCATCAAACTCTGTAATGGATGGATTAAAATGATCCGCATGAACATGGCTTACAAAGAACCAAAGCTCACGACCACGCTTTGCTAATTGCCAAACAATATTGTTAGGATCTTTATAATAATCAAACACATAGCAACGCTTACCGTCGTCTACAAGAAAGCCACTATGCGCTAAAAAAGTAACATTTAACATTATTATCAATACCTCTCATTTATTGAGAATTTATATCATTCGTATTGTTTATTATACCATATTTTTCTTAATACATGGCACAAACAAATGGCTATTTATATCATATATAAGGGCAGAAATGCCGCTGTCGCTTCTTAAATGCGGCCAGCGGCTTTCATATAGTCGATATATTGGTTCCCCCATTTTTCAAGAGATGCGAGAACCGCTTTAAACTCTGCCCCACTTCGGTAAGGCTATATTCTACCTTAGGTGGAATAGTACCATATACTTCACGATGAACTAAACCGTCATCCTCCATTTGTCGCAGAGCTCTAGTAAGAGTGGCTTGCGTAATTGGATATAAGCGGCGCTCTAACTCACGGAAGCGCACAGGACCTTCAGATAATTCGTGCATGATCAATAAAGACCATTTGCCGGCTAATAACTTTTGGCTCGTTGCATAGGGACAGCGGCCCACTAAATCATGAACATTTACGAGTTGCTCTGCCATGGTGATTCTCCTTTTCGCTCTAATATAATTCAAATGTTATCACATATTTTTACTATTTCAAGCATTTTATGGTATCTTTTTTTAGGGTACAAATATTTATGTTCGCTAATATTACTATATACACAAAAGAACCGCTAGTTACAAAACTAGCGGTTCTTTTCTTTACCATACTAAGTACGCTACTAAACGAACACTTTTAAGAAGCAAGAGATATTATAAATCAATGTCACTTATTCCCTAAAATTTAGTCGTCTGCCAAAATCATAATAATGTTTTAATAAAAGATTCCATTTCCATCGGTTTTACAACAGGCTCAAAGCGCCCTACCACATTACCTTTACGATCTATAACAAACTTAGTAAAGTTCCACTTTACCTCATCGTCCTTTAGATAGTTAGGATCAATGCCATTGAGATAGTCTGTAAGCATTTCTGTCTTATCACTAGGCGGGAACCCTTTAAATGGTTGCTCTTTAATCATATATTTGAATAAATCCAAGGCACTTTCATCACGCACATCAGATTTACCCATCACAGTAAAAGTAACCCCATAATTTACCTTGCAAAAGGATTGAATTTCGGTATTAGAACCAGGCTCTTCCTCGCCAAACTGGTTGGAAGGGACCGCAATAATTTCTAAACCTTGTTCGTTGTATTTCTTATAAAGAGCCTCTAACCCCTCATATTGGTGAGTAAATCCACACTTACTTGCCGTATTAACAACAATAAGAACTTTGCCTTCAAAATTTTGTAGCGATTGCAATTCACCAGACTTATTAGGCAGAGAAAATTGATATACAGACATAGTAACTCCTAACTTTCACAATAAAACTAATATTATATTAATAATGTTTTTACATCGTAATTAAATTTAGCTGTAGTCTCAGCCGCAGTTTTTTGCCACTCTGTAGGTGCTGTACCGTCTTTTTCTAGGAAGAATCCAGAGTCAAGGTAACGAATGATGATATAGTTGGAGTCCTTTTGATCAAAGCCATTACCACGACTAAAATCGATACCATGACCTGTATTGCGCGTTACGATGGCTTCTAATAATGGCAGGGTAATGGCATTCAACGTGATTTTCATATCACATTTGTCGAAAATCTTTTTGAAGAAGGAGCTAGGTTTTTCTTCCTTATAGACTAACAATTTGCTAATCGTACCATTAGAGGCACATACTACGCGGCGAATTTCATTAATAGGGATATCTACCTTACCATTTGAGATAACACCATTTTTAATGGTAATTTCTCGTTTTCCCATGTAGGAGTAATCAAGTGGCAATTGAAGGGTATCTAAATTTGCAGGAAAATCCGCTGTCAATTTATGGCGAGCAAAGGCAGCAATGATTGCTTTTGTTTCACGAATATTATGACCAGCATTAGATCCTTTACGGTCAGTGTCTAAATCTTGACCTTCTATGTTTTTCCAATTATGGTCTCTAAATATAATCGAATAGTTACTATTTGAATTTAAATATCTTGTAAGATATAGCTCATTTACGTCATCAAAATCAATATCAGTCGTAACAGTACCATTTGCATCTTTACAGAGTACACCATTGTAACTAATTGTTAACGTACGATCATTACTTTCAAAAACAACAGGATTTGTGTCGAATACAGAAATCATAGCCCTCTCCTTTTCACGACTCCAAACAGAATAATACTTGTATGTATCAAGTGCATTTACGTAATACATTGATTAAGTACATTAATCAACTTTATTTAACCTAATCATACACCTTCTATATAGATTTATACAAACAAAAAAGCTGATTCCGAAGAATCAGCTTTTTCTATTTCATTGAAATATTTCAAATGAAGTTGTAGTTGAAATTAGATGCTTTCAACAGCAGCGATAGCAGCAACGTCTACAACGTCTTGAGCAGAGCAGCCACGGGAAAGGTCATGAACTGGTTTAGCCAAACCTTGAATCAATGGGCCAAGAGCGTCAGCGCCGGAGAAGCGTTGTACCAATTTGTAACCGATGTTAGCAGCTTGAAGATCAGGGAAGATCAAGATGTTAGCTTTACCAGCTACGTCGGAGCCAGGAGCTTTCTTTTCTGCTACGGAAGGAACGATGGAAGCGTCCAATTGTAATTCGCCGTCGAATTTGAAGTCAACATTGCGTTCTTTCAAGATGTTAACAGCTTCTACTACTTTGTCTACTTCTGGAGTGGAAGCGGAACCTTTAGTGGAGAAGGACAACATGGATACGCGAGGGTCAGCCATGCCAACAACTTTGCGAGCTTTTTCTACAGTGGATTCTGCGATATCAGCCAATTGTTCGCTAGTTGGGTTAGGCAATACGCCGCAGTCGGAGAATACGAGCATACCGTCGTCGCCATATTCTTTTTTGCTTGTGAACATGAACATAGAAGAAGATACTGTTTTAAGACCTGGTTTAGTACCTACAACTTGTAATGCAGCACGCAATACGTTTGCAGTTGGGCAACCGGAACCAGCAACCATGCCATCTACTGCGCCAAGACGAACGAGCATAGCGCCGAAGAATAAGCAGTCACCTTTCATAGTTGCGTCAGCTTTTTCAGGAGTCATGCCTTTTTTAGCGCGCAATTCTACGAATGTATCAACCATTTCTTGGTAACGATCGTAGTTAGCTGGATCGATGATTTCAGCACCTTCGATGGACACGTCAACAGCTTTAGCAGCTTCAGCGATTTCTGCAGGGTTACCAACGAGTACAGGTGTTACGAAACCTTCTTTCAAAATGATTTCAGTTGCTTTCAATACGCGTTCATCTTTGTATTCTGGCAACACAATTTTTTTACCTAATGGTTTTACTTGGTCTTTTAATTTTTGAATTAAATCCACGATTTTTGCCTCCTTAACATTGGCTTATGCCATATCAATACTATTATTATAGCAAGTTAACAGCTCTCTAACAACCATTCTAAAACATTTCGTTGTTGAATTCCGTCATAATTTGCATTTTTATTTAATTCATCCAAGGTGAGCAAAAACTTAGGATATTGATCTTGTACAGCCTCAAGAGGCGCAAGTTCACGGCTTAATGTATTAGGATCTAGTACAGTTTCACTTACTTGATAATATTCTGGAACACCTGCTTTTTGTGCCACAAAATCAATTTCGCCCTTAGCTAATTGGCCTACATATACTGTATAGCCACGACGGATGAGTTCAAGAAAAACAATATTCTCTAAAATATGGCCCGCATCACGACTAGCATTTCCCACTAATAAATTGCGCAATGTTACATCTACACTATAATACTTTGCATTAATGCGTAGCAATTCTTTTCCACGCACATCATAACGATTTACCTTATACAGCAATAAGCTATCCTGTAAGCCTTGCAAATAACGTTCTACTATTTTGTTGTCAATTTTACGACCAGCACTAACAAGAGAGTTAGCTATTTTATTGGGTGAAAGTAGGCTTCCCACATTGGCCATAATATATCGCACCATATCTTGTAAAATGGTAACATCATTTATCTTTAATCGAGCTACAACATCATGTAATAACAATGTATTGTATAAACCGCGTAGATATTCCTGAATATCAAAATCTTCGCCTCCTAATTGCTGAGTATAAGGGAATGAACTTTCACGAAGATAAGACTCATACGCAGGAATTAAAGAATATTGATTACCATCATATTTACTATGGTAGAACTCCCTAAAGGATAGTGGTAACATCTGAATTTCTACATACCGTCCAGTCAATAATGTAGCGATATCAGAAGACATAAAATATGCATTGGAGCCCGTAATATATAAATCTGTATTTTCTTTTACAAACAGGCTATCTACGACACGATGAAATTGATCTACATGTTGAATTTCATCAAGAAAAATATAGTTCATTTCATCAGGCTGCATGCGTTCTAAAATATATTGATACAACGCATGGTAATCTCGCAAATGCTCGTATTCCAATTCTTCAAAATTAATGGAAATAATCTGTTCAGGCTTCACATTATCTGCCAATAGCTCATCTTTAAACAGCCTAAACAATGTAGATTTACCACAACGACGTATTCCAGAAACAACCTTAATAATAGGCCGCTCTCGATTACGCCGTAAAAAATCTAGATATCCTTGGCGCTGAATTAATTTCATAAGGGCCTCCGCATCTATGTATTTTCTCATAGATGGAACCCACTTATTAGTAGTATTAGATATCATACTAGCCACCTAATAAATTTGGATTCCATTCCAACTTTATATTAATTTTATCATAAAGTTGGATTTCATTCCAAAGTTTTATTATTTAGTACTCAAATATGGATTCTATTCCAATATTTTACATCAAAAACAATCTATACTATCGGTATCATTTTTGGCCTAAAAAAACGCTCTCCATTTGTTGAATAACCACAATATAAAACAGTACAATATTAGTAACAGAAATACTTTATATTACTTATAAAGTAAGTTTTACCTTATATAAACTAAAAAAATATGGTTTGCCTCACTAGTTTATATGTAATATCGGAGGACTCATGGCCAATACAGAAACGACAATCAACGCAGTTATCAATCCCCAAATCAATGATGCTCCCATCGATATAGAGAAAACGATTAAAGCTTTAGAGCACAATAATTTCGTAGTTCATTATTTTGAAACAGGCACTGAGGCTGTTAATTATTTACAATCTCGCATTCAAAATAAACGAGTGGCTATCGGCGATTCCCGCACCTTATTAGAGCTCAAGGTTCATGATGCTTTATCCAAGGTCAACGACGACATAACAGATATCCAACGACCTCTCCCTGGTGAAAGTTTCCGCGACACTGCATTACGCACCATGGGCCGTGATGTATTTCTCACATCTGTAAATGCATTGTCTCAAACGGGTGAGATGGTCAATATCGATGGCACAGGCAATCGTGTAGCAGCTTCTTTATTTGGTTCCCAAGAGGTGTTCTTTGTGCTAGGGATTAATAAGATTACCCCTGACTTAGCGTCCGCTATTTATCGAGCACGGAATGTAGCAGCTCCATTGAACAGTAAAAAGAATAAGAAAAGCTCCCTCAATCCTTGTGCCAAATTAGAAGAAAAGTGTTATGACTGTGGTTCTCCGGATCGCATTTGCAACGCCTTAACAATCTACTACAAAAAGATGCGCAATATGCAAACCATGGAGATTATTATCATCAATGAATCCTTAGGGTTCTAATGGTTTGTGGCCCATTTAGAAAGTCTTGTACGCTCATCTGCCCTAATCCAGATACAACTCTATAAATAGTAGACCATCGAGGGTCGATAGCACCACTTTCAAGATCACTAATATAAGATTGGGCTAGACCTGACTTATCTGCCAACTGATACTGCGTCATGCCCAATTGTCTACGCCAAAGTAAAATTAATACGCCTAGTTTGTGAACCTCTTGTCGAATCTGTATATCACGACAACATAGAATAGAATTCATAGCAACCTCTATCTACTTTCACACTCAACACATGGTTATGCCTTTACTATACTGATTTCGTAGGTGCACTGCCTAGTAGCAGTTGAAAAGTAATAACACAAAAGCCTTACTAAAAACTAATGTATCAATTAGTTCTAGTAAGGCTTTTTTCTATGCATATTACGTTCTGTATGTTTTCAACAATTCGTGTAATTATTGTATATATAGAGATAATTAGTACTAAACATGTACTATATTACACCAATCAGCATAGATAATATCTAGATTTGTATAGTTTCTATACATTATCCATTCATTATGAATACACTTGAATAGTAATGTTGCCATATCATTACTAGATATAGGATTATTGGTTAGCACTTTCTTGAGCTTTTTTGATTTCCATGTATTTAACCATGCCATCCACAGCTTTTTTAGCTTCGCGCATTGCCAATACTACAGTAGCCGGTTTATGTACAACGTCACCACCAGCGAAGACGCCGTCACGGTTAGTCATACCATATGGATCTTCAGATGTAATGATGTAGCCTTTTTCGTCTACTTTTAGGTTATTACCTTCGCCGATAAGACGAGCATTTGGTTTATGACCAGCAGCGATGATGATTTTATCTACAGGCATAACTTGGAACTTACCAGTACCGTGGATGCCTGCGCCATCTTCGTTAAGAGCCATCACTTCGTATTTGAAGCCTTCTACCTTGTCTTTACCTTCTACGCCTACTGGAGAAGCGAACCATTGGAATTGAACGCCTTCAGCACGAGCTTCTTCGTATTCAGACAACAATGCTGGCATTTGTTCTTGGCTACGACGGTATGCTACAGTAACAGATTCACAGCCTAAACGTACGCATGTACGAGCCGCATCCATCGCTACGTTACCACCACCGATGATAATTACGCGATCACCTTTTTTAACAGGGATTTGAGCTTCATCAAGCTCGCCATTATCTACCAATTGTACATTCGTCAACAAGTACATTGCTTGGAATACACCATGCACTTCATCATTTTCCATGCGTACTTCTTGAGGAATATGTGTACCAGTACCGATAAAGATAGAGTCAAAACCTTCCGCGAAGAGTTCATCCAATGTTTTATCTTGACCGATAAATGTATTACATACGAATTTAACGCCTAAACCTTCAAGACGCGCGATTTCACGACGTACAACGGATTTAGACAAACGGAATTCTGGAATACCGAATAAAAGTACGCCACCTGGTTCAGATTGACCTTCAAATACAGTTACATCGTAGCCAAGTTTAGCGATGTCGCCTGCTACGGACAAGCCTGCAGGGCCAGAACCTACAACGGCAACCTTACCAAGATCTTGTTTAATCTTCTTAGGTTTACGAAGTTCATTGATGCTTTCAAAATCAGCAGCAAAGCGTTCCAATTTACCGATGTTAATAGGCGGTTTTTTCGCCTTGTTCATGATACAGTTACCTTCACATTGGTTTTCGCGCGGACATACGCGGCCACAAATGGATGGCAAGTTTGTACGTTCTGCCAAGATATCATTGGCTAAACCAAAGTTACCGTGCGCGATAGCTTGGATGAAACGAGGGATTTCGTTTTCAATAGGGCAACCCATACGGCACAATGGTTTTGGACAATTTAGACAACGTTTCGCCTCAGCGAGCGCTTCCTCCATTGTATAATCCGCATCAAAATGTAGTGGTTTTAATTCGTTACTCATGGCACATGCCTCCTAACAAGGATCCAGTACTATACTTATACAGCGTTGCATGTACCTGAACAATCCGATGAGCCCTCTCACATAGGGATGTCGCCACATGCTGCTAAGATTTATCTTTTGTAACCATTCGATAGACGTGTGGTCACTGGTCAGACACACACTATTCTATAGTATATTCTAAATTGTGAAAGTCCCAACAGTCAAGCAAATAAAGCACCTTTTGTATACGAATATAGCCCCTATTCATGCAAGGATTGCATAGAAACGAAAAATATGGTAACAGTGATTTTTAAGTGTATATTTACATATATATCTATGCATGTATACTGATAATAGACAGAATAATTGATTTGCACCACATTAACATACACTCATAGATGTTGGTGACACCGAACTGATATATAATTACACAAGATTTCTTATGAATCTAGCAGAATGTAAGAGGTTCACCATGAACACCATAGAATTTACTAAAACATACTATATCGATCGCCGCGGTTCTCATTCCCGCAAATGGGATGGCGAGCATTTAAAATTCAGCCGCACTGACTTATTACCACTATGGGTGGCCGATATGGACTTTATGCCTCCTCAGTGCATTCAAGAAGCCATTTGTAGCTATGTGAAAGCTAACCCTCTAGGTTACACCATGACAAATCCGGATTATATAGAGGCAGTTATGAGCTGGTACAAACGCCGGCATAACTGTAGTCTTAAGCAAGAATGGCTCACCAGTGCGCCCAATGTCATTACAGGGATTATGTGGTGTATTGGGGCTTTTACCAAAACCAATGATGCCATCGCCGTTCTAAGTCCTGTATATGGCGCCTTTGATACAAGTGCCAGCGATGCCCAACGTCAAATTATCGCTGTTCCTATGAATCGCACCGAAGATAATCGCTACTCCGTAGATTACGATGCCTTTGAAAGAGCTATTTCCGAACACGATGTTAAATTGTTCATTCACTGCAATCCGCACAATCCTGTAGGCCACGTATGGACAGAACAGGAAATGGATCGATTATTCAGAATCTGCCAACGGCACCATGTGCTCATTATAAGTGATGAAATCCATCAAGACCTGATTACGGGACCAACGGCCTTTACATCTGCCTTGACGGTAAGCAATGGGGCCTATGCGGATAACATTATTGCAATGTCCTCCCTCTCGAAGTCGTTCAATATGGCTAGCTTGCACCACGCAGAGGTTATCATTCCTAACGAACAACTGCGAAGCCAATTCAACGCCTATAAAGCGCATGTATACCATACGGACTCCGACGTTATTGCCGAAACGGCTATCACTGCAGCCTACACACATCCAGAGGCAGAGGCATGGCTCACAGATGTACTAGCTGTTATACGTGAAAATTATGAATATCTGTGCCGAGAGCTTTGTACGGCATTACCACAAATCCGCATCAGCCCTATGGACGGCACCTATTTAGCATGGATTGATTTTGGTGCCTATGTAAAGGCGGAAAATATGCATGACCTATTTGAAAATAAATGCCGCATCGCACCAAGCTTTGGCGAATGGTTTGGAGGCAAAAACTACACTACCTTTGTACGCCTAAACTTGGCTACTAGCCTTGAAAATATCAGGACTGCTACCCATAATATTATCAAGTACGTACACCCTTAATGGGTACCTCTTATCAAAAAATACATTAATTCAGGAAATACATTAATCATATTAGAGAATTCATTTCGTCCAAATAAAAGAGGCTGCTCTAGCATCATTCAATGTTAGAGCAGCCTTTTGTATCAAAGTTTCACTGTATCACACAACTAGTATTACACTAGTTTTTATTTAATTCTAGCGAAATGTTCCTTTGCAAATTGCATGTCTTGTACGAGTTCTAATGTACCAATATAGTTATTGTTTTGATCGCGTACAGCCATGTAGTTTACATAGAATGGACGACCTTGTTTTTCAAGCCATACTGCCACATTATCGCGGTCACCTTTACGGAAGGAATCGATAATGCCGCGTACAATTGGTTCAACCTTTGGTGGATGGCAGGAGTACACATCACGACCGATAGCTGTAGTAGGACGTTTGAATACCTTTTCACCATCATTGAAGTAACGGTTGATATCTTCATGGTCAACGAAGGTTACTTCCATTGGCATTGTATTGAGCATAGCATCGAGTTGATCTACAGTTAGCGTACCACCAATTAAACCAATAGCATTGTCATCACCACTTGATTTTGAAGTTTGTGTAGCTAATGCTGCATCAGCCTCTGGCCATGCAATGCGTTTTACGCCAAAGATTTCTTCATACTGTGCTGTATCTTTGTAGATTTGGTACCATTCTTCTTTACTGAAGTTTTCTGCACAGATTGGGAACAAGATATTTTGTTCTTTGTAGATCATTTCTTGAGCACGTGTAAGAAGCTCATCAAAACGTCTATACCAATCATCTACACTTTGACTAGATTTTGCTAAGTCCCCTAGTTGGTCGCGGATATCGCCATCAACAGTCCACATAACCATGGATGGACCACCGATTGCATAATCCACCTTCAATTTTGGATATAATAAGTCGCCTTTTTTAGCATAATGAACAGATACTTGGCGCACTGTATTTACATCATCAATAGTGGCTGTTTTATCTGCCACTTTAGGGCGAATAGATTCAATCAATGCATCGAGAGCTTTATTTTCCTCTGTTAATTGGTTGAGTGGATGACCTACAGTCTCTACCAAAGTCACTACACTCTTGCTCTTTTCTTGAGCTTCTAGGACAGCCTCTACCTTAGCATGTTCAGCATCCATTTGTTCATGAATGGTAGAACCATGGAACAATGCAGAGTGAAGGTCACATAATTGTTGTACCTCTTCTAAAGGTGTACCTTCGCGCATAAGCCCTTGTTCGGCTTTCATGATTTCGCTAGCTTCAACATGCTTGAATTGGCTCGCAAAATCTTCACGAACAGAACCAAGCTCTTCGCCTGTGCCCAAACGTTTCAAGAAACCTTTCAATTGTTCTACACGTTCGCTATCTGTAACAGTGTCATCTTCATTAGTTTCTGTATTTTGGCTAGCTTTAGGCTCCTCTACTTGAGCAGCCACAGTCTCTACAGGAGCATCTTTAGCAGATGCTGCTTCATCACCGTGTAGATTTGGCATTTCACCTTCCAAGGTAAAACCAGCTTTCATGAATGCGCTCACGATATCGATCATGGATACGCCCTTCATTTTAGCCCCTTTAGGAATGGTCATGATTTTACCAACAGAGTTCAACATCACCTTATTTGTGATTTCACTGAACCCTAAGCTTTTCATAATCTCTGTTACTTCAGGATATTCTGTTACCAAATCATATACGGATTTGGACAAATCTAATTTCTTTTCCATTTTGATCCCCTCGTGTCAAAAATATTGTTTATTACATATGTGAGTAATCCTCTATACGTCTTCGTATACAAGGCAATTTACATTCTGAAAGGTTTATCTAAAATAACCTATGACACTATGATAAACGATATCGATTGGAAAATCTGTATCCATGGCTATACTTTTGAAAGATATTTCCAAAATATCGAAATTTCATATAAAAATAACGGATAGCTAAGCATTCAAAGTCATCTAATCATTTAGAACGCTTTGAACCAACTATCCGTTATCTATTAAATATATATCTAGTTTTTAGAGAGATGAAAGTTCTGAGAGATTTATTAGTTTTGTTTCAATGCTTTTTCGTAGTTTTCAGAAACTTTGTCCCAATTAATAACGCGGAAGAATTCCTTGATATAGTCTGGGCGACGGTTTTGGTAATGCAAGTAATATGCATGTTCCCAAACATCTAAGCAAAGGATTGCTGTTTTACCTTCTAGTAGAGGGTTATCTTGGTTTGCAGTAGATGTCACTTCTAGTTTGCCATCTTTGTTTACCACAAGCCATGCCCAACCAGAGCCAAAGCGTGTTGCTGCTGCAGCGGAGAAGCTTTCAACAAAATCATCATAACCACCAAGATCAGCGTCGATAGCCTCTTTCAAAGGACCTTGCAATTTGGAAGTGTCTGGTTTTGTCATGGTGCAATTTCATTGTTTCTGCGTCGATAACAGGCTCAAGATAATCATAAGCATATGGTAATGGTGCGAGTTCGAAAGGTTTCATAATAGTCCTCCTTAAATATAGGGCGCGAACGATAGTAAATACTATATCGTTCTTGTGAAAGCGTTTCGATACACCTGCATCGGTATTGTTTTTAATTGATATAAATTATCATTCTTTATTTATTGTACATTTTATATAGAAAATCGTCAATATATTTCCCATAGAAAAGGCTATAGGATTTCCTATAGCCTTTGAGTTCGTTTACCAATATAAAGCACTCTAATATAGCTAGAACACGATAACTACTCAACAATACATTGGCACATTTTCATTGTTGTTAATGCTGCTTGGTGAGATTCTTCTGTCACACCTGCACAGCAGCTAGAATCTACGTAAACAGGAATTTCTGGTAAGCCAGCTTTCAGTATAATCGCATTAGACACAACGCAAATATCAGTGCATAAACCAACGAGCGTAATAGACTCAATAGGATTTACCAAGTTCATCCCTTCCAAACGAGATAATAGTTCAAAGGATCCGAAGTTTGGCTTGTCTATAAAGGATACAGGGCTCATGATAGGACGACCTTCTGCTGCTTCGATTAAGCCCGGCACAATATGCCAACCCTCTGTATTCTTCACGCAATGTGTGACAGGCAAGAACTTACCCTCTTGGCTTTCAAGATAATCAGTATCATGCGTATCGCGTGTAAATATGATAGGCCCGTCAAAGTTCTCAATTTTGTTGCGCACATTATCTACGATTAACTGCGCTTGCGCTGAACCAAGGGCGCCATCTACGAAATCTTTTTGCATATCGATAACAACTAGAACCTTTTGCATAGTTCCTCCTGTATATAGTCTACATAGAATACATTAATTATTCATTTCACTACTAGTTATACTCTTAATTTTTAATAACATCAACGACAAAAATTTATGCTTTTTCCTCAGCTAGCGCATGACGTACGCGATGAGGTTCATTATGAGCTAATTTCCCCGCTGCAGCAGCTGCCACAGCACCTACTAAATCATCGAGGAATGTATTACAATGACCACCAGCCTTGCTATCTAACTTTTTAATGATGCCAGGCTTAACCTTATCTAGATAGCCATAGTTCGTAAACCCTATGGAACCGTATAAATTAACGATGGAAAAGGCTAAGATTTCGTCGATACCATAGAGGCTTTCATCATTTTCTACAATACCTTGCAAGGGCTGAGATAATTTATTTTGTTCCGTCAACTTGTCTAGCTCAATGCCCGTAATAATTGCATTATGTACCTCTCGTTTTGAAAGGACCGACGCCACATGTTCACGGCATTCTTCAATTGTTAGATTGGGCATATATGGTTTTTGAACATATAAAACGAGCTCTGCAATATCCTCTAACGTAACGCCACGCTCTGCCAGAAGATTGTAAGTATATTTCTCTAAATCCTTTGTAGATTCCATAACCGCTCCTTTATTTTTTATGAGGATGATCACCTGATACGATTACAATGCTAACTGGAATTGTCACAACTAATGCTTCATCAGTATCCACATGTTTCGTATGCCAAGCGGCTTCTTTTGCAGCCTCTTCAAAGATCGGATATGCATCGCGATCTAATTTCCAATTATTAGGCCCCGCTTCAACGGCTACAATATTCCCTTTATCATCTGTTTTAATTTCTAGAGGAACAATCAATGTGCCATCGGCACTCGTCTTGAAAGCCTCGCTAGGAATGACTACATTATAAGAAATTTGTTGCTGTAATTCATATGTACGCTTATCTGTGGGCTTTAAATCTGCCGCTAAAGAGCTAATATTCCCCATCATAGACGCCAATACAGCTAATAATACAACCCTTTTAAACATAGTTTTTCTCCCCCAAGTACTTTCCACTACACGCAGTATACGTTGATTATACCACGAAAAAATCCCTACCGAACGTATCGATAGGGATTTCTTAAATTAGATTTTCTTAACCATTTCAGATTTCAATGCCATCGCACCGAAACCATCGATTTTACAATCGATATCATGGCCATCGCTCGCATCAGTGATGAGGCGAATGTTTTTAACGCGCGTACCTTGTTTCAATACGCCAGCGCCTTTTACTTTGAGGTCTTTTACAACAACAACTGTATCGCCATCAGCTAGCTCGTTGCCGTTAGCATCGCGAATGATACCTGCTTCAGCTGCAGCTTGTGCATCAGCCGCTGTCCATTCATGTCCGCACATAGGACAGATAAACATATGACCATCTTCATATGTGTACTCGTCGCCACACTTAGGGCAGTTAGGTAAATTTGCCATTTAGATCTCCTTTTCTCACTACATAATGAAAGTATTATACCATATAAAACTTTATTCCACTAAAATATTATAACCACTCTATAAAATAGTTATATCTCTATTAATCAATGCTTATTGTATCGCATATTAGTTCGCATTATAATAATAATGTAGCCGACGAGGTTGGGAAAATTAAAATAGCCCTTCGTTACAGCTCGTAGCTAGATAAAACGAAAAGGCCATTTCCTGATTTTTTCAGTTTTTTGAGATGAGCCTGACGTCTCTACTCGCTCGGCTATCTACTCATATTATAGGTTGAATACCATATATCGTCAAATTATGATTAATAGGAGGCAGGTTGTAATAACCTGTCTCCTATTTTTATACTAATAAATATATACTAATAACAAAAGAGCCATTAACGTGAGTTAGGTAAAAAATAAACCTAACGTTTAAGACTAAGTACTGCAATACTTAGACACGTTAGGTTTATCAAATTCCTAATTCTTTGATGAGCCTAACGCCTAGAACACGTTAACTGGCTCTTTTGTACTTATAGTATAGTCTGAATTCTAGTGACTGTCAATTTGCTATCCAAGGCGTTTACGCAAGATAGCATAGAGAATAATGCTGACGATAACGCTCATAACGGCTTGAATGGCATTCGTCAAAATACTAGCAATGGCTACGCCTGGATCGAATACGAAGTATTCAGCGATAAAGTAGCCTGCTACGATAACAATACCACCTACAATAGTTGCTACCAATGCAGAGGTAGTTGTCTTATGGTTATAGACAGTACCGATAAGATAGCCTTCAATGCCTTTCACCACGAAGGTGATTGGTACAAAGACTGCATAGCCGAGGAATAAATCAGCTAGCGCCGGGCCGATAGCACCAATATAGGCGCCGTATTTTCGACCTAATAACAGAGCTGATGTCATGATAACGACATCTCCAACATTGAAATAGCCGCGAATGCCAGGTACTGGAATTTTCGTGTACATGGTAAACAGTGTTGCGAGGGCAATCAATACGGCTGTGAGTACTAACGCGGACGTAGTACTGCGGGTTTGAACGTGTTGCATAGCGTCCTCCTTATAAAGAAAATAGGCATGTGAATAATTACATCACATGCCTTTACTATATACCTTTACGATAACATCTGCAAACAAAGGGAATTAACTATTTAAAATACAGTTAAGCGTACTCCTCAAAGCGTTCTTCCACATTGTAGAGAACCTCGCAGTCACAGCCGCCACCTTCGTTAACGATCCAATCTAGTACACTTTCCACATCTACCTTTTGTTTTTCCAAGAATTCTCTGGTGAAAGTTAAACTATGGTCGCAACCGTCATTTGCCTCTAATTTCTCATCTACATAGTCAAAGAGATTCCAAAACAACTCTTCGTCCATAGGCAAACTATCTTTAAACGATTGCTTTTGCTTATCTGCATAAGCTTTTAATAATTCCTTTTTACGCGCTTTATCCATTATAATTGTTCCCTTTTATGTCTTATAAGTTATAGCTCATGACTTATATCTCAAGCACTATTTCTCATATAATTCTGGTCATTCTAAAACTGTGCCGTATTTTAGTTTTGGCAACTTAACTAACTGAGGATACAGCTGTTTAACCTCTTTACAAGATCTTAATGTAAGATGTTCTAGATTATGGAGTTCTAAAATTGGAGAATAGTCTGTATCCATCACTTTAGCGGTCAAGAAGCTAAAAAATCGCAGCTGTTTCATATGACGTAGGAATCCCAAGGATTGAACCTTAAGAATTTTAGGAGCCGCAAAATCACCTTCTAGAGCAAGACTTTCAAGGTGCTTCAGATGCGCTAATGGCGTATAATCATCAATTTTTTGAAAGTTCTCAATCGACAAAGCCACTAAATTTTCTAATTTTAATATAGGCTCTAAACTCGATACACTTCTACCGGATCCAATGTGTAAATATTCTAGTTCTTGTAAGTTCTCTAATTTTGAAATATCTGGATAGACGCCCCATTTTATATGTAATTTTTTAAGTCTACGTTAGGCACACACTGCATCAAATAAATCCTGTGGCATTCTTGTGCAAAACATTAGCTCTGTAAAAGTATCTGGATTATTTACTAGGAAATCACACCACTCCATCCAAATTCGCTTCTTATCTTTAGCAGAATAATCTTCATCGAGCTGTGTGCAGTTGATTATCAACTTGTCTTCACCATCATATTCAGAGACCTCTACAACAGACTTAGGTCGTGTATCAACCTTATGATAGTAGTCAAATCCATATTTAATTTGCTTTTCTGTTAACACTGCCATGTTACAATTCCTCTTCTTCGCCAGTCGCATAATTGGTTAGGCTATAACTAGATCCATAGCCAACAAATTTTAACGACCTTAGCAAATCGATACAAGTACGTTCCCATTAGCGTCTAGCACTTGTTTATAGAAGCGTTTCATTTGTTCAAAATCATGAAGAAGTTCATCTTTGATTTCTTCCTCTTCCTCATCGTAGTCCCAGATATCTGGATATAACTCAGCCTCTTTGCAGGCTGCCATATCAAAAGTTTCGAGAGCTTCTTCCATGTTAAACTGTTCTAGAGCCGCCACGATATCTGCTAACTTATCGTGTTCGGTATACGCTAAGTAATCCGATATTTCTTCAACAGCTGTTATGCCAAGTACAGCTTGGCTAAGAGGGTTATTATCATCCTTATGGTCTGTTCCTACGCCAGTTAGCACAAAGTGAAGTACATCCCACATCTTATCGATATCGAGCAATAATTCATCATCGTCATTCCACTCTTCAACGCTTTCAAGAATTTCCTCTTCTTCTGAGCCCATAGCTTTAAGCTCTTTTAAATTCGCATCGCTTAAACAGCTATAATTTGCAATTAGTCCCATAATTTATTCCTTTCATAAATTCTTCTAACCATTAGAAAAATAAATTTTCCGATTCTGTAACGCTTCCATCATCTTCATGGAAATAGCAGGTATATACAGGTTCACGATGCGCCGCGTCATAGAATTTCTGTAAAATAGGTGAAAGTTTCATTTCTATTGGTATATGTAAAGCTTTCATAATGGGTTCCCAAAGTTCCATTGGCGAATAAGAGATAATATGAGACTGCTTATTCTGACCATATTCTTCAAGTGTTGCCGCATCAGAATACTTACTTGAGTCACAGTAATCATGCCAACAAATACTAAAAACGATTAAATGAAATAAATCGTCCATACTTTCAGCTAAACGACCGGCGGCACCCTCGCTACTCCAATACCCTATGGAGCCGTCCTCCAATAGATGATATTCACCGCCAGCGCCATCTACAGCAAATGCCATACCGGGCACAGAGAACGTGCAGCGACCTTCAGCCGTATCTCGTTCCTCCAGCGTATCTAGCAAGCGAAAATCGAATAGCGTATCAAAATCTTCAGCTAACTTGGCATCATTTCGCAATATATCTAAATAATCCATCTTACACGCTCCTATTAGCAGAAATTATTCCGAGCAATTTAGCCTCTCCTTCATTAGATGTATCTAATAGCGGAATAGCTAATAAAAGCACTTGCTGGGAGTAATAATAAAAGCTAAAAAATAAATCATCAGGAAATACGTCTTCTTCCTCATATCTAAGAACATCATCGTCTTCATCATATTCTTCCGACCAAAGGTATTCTTCGTTGAGCATATCCTCAAAGTTCGGCAATGGATCTACATGCTCTAGCATAAGACCATCTCGAATGCACTCAGCAATCACAGTAAACAACTCAACCAACTGTTCTGCTAAATACTGAGCCACCTCATTATGAGCTCTCTCTTCCTGAGCTTTCTTAAAAATACGAAGCAAGAAAATCATGGCAAATGGTGTAGCATGCCACAATGTCAATTGGTGCTCAATATTCTGTGCTAATGCCTCACCAGCCGCATCAACAACTTCTATGCTTTCCATATTCCACAACACATCAAGCTCTGTAGGAAAGTCTGTAGCACGGCCGTAGGTTGTGGTTAACCGGTGCCACGGTATATCACTGACTTTTACAGTTTCTATATATTGTTTCGTCACAGTATCCATTATAGTTATACCTTTATATATACGCCCTTGTAGTAACGCCTTCGACCAATGATTATTTCTCAATAACCTCTTTCACCAGTTCATAGGTATCTATGAGACGTAGTTTTCCAATCCGCGGATTATCTGTAATCTCCTCATAGATATCCTCTAGCGTCCCTGCTGGTGCTAGTTTCCATAGTTTACACGGATATAGTTCAACGCTTCCAATGACTTCCAAATGATCTAGCAATAGGCCTAGGTCTTTATGGTTAAACCAACAATCTGTATCGATGCCGAAATTTGTATTGTCTTTCCGGCAAACGATTTTACTATTTAAAAATTGCTCCATTGTTGGTGTTTCTTCTTGTAAAAGCCGCGTACAGGCTAAATGATATTCGATTTTCCGCGGCGATTGATCCACCTCAGAAACGAATATAGCACCATAGTTTTTTTCAAACTTAACAGCTAATACATCGCCCACCTTAAAATGAGGTTCTCTCTTCGTTTTAGATTTACGAACCTTAAGCGGCTTCGGATTTTCGCTTTGTAGCTGCGTAGCTAACTTATCTAATACCTTTTGACGCTGCTTAAGAGCCTTATCATCGATTTCTAGCCAAAACTCATGAGGACCCTGAGCGATGATGTCTAAGGCTTTCTGTTTAATGTCAGCTGATAGATGCCCTATCTTCCACAACGAATAGGCCACTGCAGTCCAATAAATCTCTGTGTAAAACTCATCAGTACAAAAATTTTGTTCCTCACTTAAGATTTCAGAAATTATGGTATCAACACTGACGCCATCCTTGTACCGCTCAACAATGGCATTATAAATATCATGACCGTCATCACTATCTATGATTTTCACACCGTCAATCGCCATAAACGTCTCCTTTAGGACAACAGCTCTTATTCCATCTCGCCGTGAGTCGCTATAAATTCATCCTTAATCTGTTGCAGTTCTTGCTTAGCAACCATGTATTGTTTTAAATCAATTTGTCCCTTTTCTTTTTGTTCAGTTAAGGCTTTTTCTTTGTTTTTGATTGTAATCCAATCTAACTGTACACTAAAGTCAGTATTCACTCCGTCACTATTTTCTCGTAATGCCAGTAATGCAAATACTTCGTCCATATCAAGATTAAATATGTTACTTTCAAGATTGATAGGTTCAAAATAGTAACGAACTGTATCTGCACCAAATTCATCGTTTAATTTGGCCCATTCTGCCCCTGAAAGCACGGTAAACCCAAGCGTATCGTTTCCAAGGCTTTCAGTAAACCAACGCACCTCATAATCAGGCTGAACGAAGTCGTTGAAGTATTTGATAGTTACATCCCGATCTTTCTCATCACCGTAAGGAATTAAGAGTTCATTATCGCCCTTTTGTAGCACAATATCGTCACCATAAGGCTTGCCATTACTAACGGTTTGAATATCGATTGGCTCATCCATCATATCATTGAAATAACGAACCACATCTTCGTCATCCTCGCGCTAGTCAATCCAAATAATAGCCTCAGAATCAAATAAATCATCTAAATCCATATCATGACTAAAGAAATCTTTAACTAATGTATACATATCTTCCATAATCTCTCCTGCATATCACTTATTTTTTAGATAGTCTACAACACCCGTGTCACCAATTTAGTACAACTCTATAAGGTTTCGTAAATCACATCTTGTTGAGCCGTAAAGTCTTCATCAAAACTAACTAATATATACAAATGCCCTGCCGGGGATTCTCCCACATCATAGCCTAGTGCAAATGCATCGTAACAACCTGACTTATCTAGCATAATATCGGTTAAGATTAGTACAATAGACTCTTCTTGCGGTATTTCCTGTTGTATGAGTTCCTGTGCTAGTTGATCTAATTCATCTAATTCAACAGATAATTGTTTCCACATTGGTAGTGAAAGCACCTCAGTCTCAGTATAACTAGTACAACTAATATTGATTTTTTGAAAGGCTTGTCCTTCATTCTCTAAACGATTAATGCCCAATCTGCGAGATACAAAGTAAACGCCATACGGTTCTTCAGACCAGCTTTCAACATTCCATAATGTCATTAATTCCAATTTTCTCATCAGGACGCTCCATTAGTTAATCATCCTGCAATATCCGCATCAACAGGGTTCCCATCCGCATCAATATGAGCTATGATACAGTGCCCCCAGAAGATATCATCGTCGTCATAATATACCTCTATGGTGCCATCGTTGCGAAACGCTAATTCTCCCATCGTAATACGCTTGGCAAATACGTCTGATGTAATCGGATCTTGGTCGTCATTATCGAGCCAATCATTAGCAAGGTCTAGCAATTTTTCACTAATATAGGTACTAATTCGTTGTTCAAATGCTTTGAAATTATCGATTGTATTGAAAGCAGCCAATGCTACTGTGCAGCTTTCATCAGACCCCTCATCCACATCAAGGGTGAATGCATAATCATCAATTCTCGCTGTGTAATATTGATACTCTCGATTTAACAGGAAATCACCCCTGTCAGTATGAAGGTATTTAGGTGTTTTCAAATAAGCCGACAACGCCTCTAACTCACTATGTTTAGCATGCTCCTCTAACACCTCAAGCACATAATAGCGATTATTCCAAGAAGGACGCATATAGCCCAAATCCTCTAAAGGCTTTGCTTTCTTAACCAACAATTTGTAAACGCCATGGGGCTCAAAACTATACCCCCAACCATTGTCAAAACCTTCAATAATCCACGTCAAAATGCCTTCGCTACGGTCAAGCACGCCAGTGCGAGTATCTAGGATAGCATCGGTAGACACAAGCGGTCTATGGTACTTCTCTAAATAAGGACTAGCCCCATTTGCATCACTGCGCGGCAATGCATAAATCTCAAACGCTTCCGCTTCAAACTCTGCTTCATATTCTGGTACACGTACAATACTCATATGACTCTCTCCTGTTCATCACATTTTACGGTGCAAACTATTTACAGTTCAGAACTACATCCTTTTATAGATGATGCCATAGCATAATTGTTTCTATAACATTAAAATGTTTTATTGTATCACAAGCGTTCAGCTACATCGATTCTATGTAATAGCTCTTTCGCTAGTTCTTGGGCTGTTTTAAATTCCTCATTTGAAAGCACCATAAGTACAAAGCTATCTGTTCCTGTGTCCATGCCTACTAACGTATAGTTTTCCCACGTAGAATTAAGACTAGCACACCAGTCCATAATAACTTGATCTTCATCTAATGCTGCTGTATCAATAGTTAGATTTTCTTTAGTATCTAAAGACTTATTACATATTAACTTCTGTACATAATAAATAAAATCCTCTAGTTCACATTTACAGTCTAACTCTACGGCATATCCTTTAGAGACTAGTTTCTCATAGAGGTTCCACCAACTATCTTCTAATTCTTCCAAGGAGCGCAACTTAACCTTGGTCATAAACGACTTAGCTTGTTTAGCATCGCCTAACAACAACGTTGCTAACTCTGTAAATGTCGATCGCATCTGATCGATATCTAGATACACTGCTACTACACACAAACTACAATCAGGTACTCTGCGTTTTTTCATAAAAGCCCGCATCATCTTCACTGCATCAGGATAACTTACATCAGCCATACGATACGTCTTACCATCTATGTCTAAGAATATATCTACTGCATCTGGTGTTTTACCTACACGTGCTTTCATGGCTGTACATCCATCGATGGCATGAGGTGGGTATACCTCCATGTACATATAAAATCCATCATGCATAGCCTGTAAAGTATTATCTATTCCGACTATATTAAAACCATTTCCATTAGAACCAGGGCTCTTCAAGCACCATTCTTCGTATTCATCAAATAGTTTTTCTTGAATCCAATTGTAAAAGCTCATATACTACTCTCCACTATATACTGTCGCTTACATTTAATGTTTAACGGAATATGTAATTGAATATGTATCTTAATTATATCATTATTAAGGAATACTTATAATAAAAGCATAGGATAAAAAAACTCCTACAAGAGAAACCTTGTAGGAGTTTTGATTCTATTATTTAGATTCTAATTTAGCTGCCAATTCAGTATATTTTCGTTCTAACTCATTATATTTTTCAGATAGGTCTTTCATATCTTTCTTAAGTTGTGCTGCATCTTCAGTAGTTACCTCTTCAGAGCTTTTACCAAATTTGAAATTAGCACCTAAGCTAATAGAATTACGGCCGTTACCAACGGTAGTAGCAGCATTAAACATTGTGTTTTTATTAGGGCGATAGAACGCACCTAACGCCGCTGCATTAGCATTTTTATAATTACCAAAGCCAACGGAGTAAGACCATTTGTCATGTTTATCGAAATCTAATGGATGCAAACCAGCGAGTGCTGCAGAAGCGGCCGCTACGCTAGACACTTGTTGATCAGTGTAGGATTTAGCTTCATTTAAGCTATTAGCGCCACCATTAACAATACGATTATTTAATGTATTAATATCGCCTTCTATAGTAGTGATACGGTTTTCATGATTATCTACCACGTCTTTAATGGCATGTAATTGGGAGCCATTGACTGCATCAGTAGATGTAGCAGATACACGGCCTGCCGCTACATTTGTAATCGTACGTTCTGCACCACTATCACCAATGCTCAATGTACCAACCGCACTTCCACCAGCAAAGTTATAGGTTCTACCGCCGATAACACCAGAGTTAGTAGATACAGCTGTAGCAGTAACAGACTTAGCACCTAAAGCAATACTATTGTCTGTAGCAGCCATCGCATTTGTACCGATAGCGATACCATTTTCCTTAGTTGTACTTGCACTATGACCAATTGCTAAAGAGTCCTTTTCTGCTGCATTCGCTAATGTACCAGCAGCAAAGGCACTTTTACCAGCACTAGTAGAATAATTGCCTAATGCCACAGCGTCTTCATTAGAAGCCACTGTTTTAAAGCCTAATGCTGTGGAGTACGCACCACTAGCATTTGCATAGGAACCAACTGCAGTTGTATTCATAGCCGTTGCCTCTGTATTAAAACCAAACGCAGAAGATTGATTGCCTGTACCACTTGCACTATAACCTACTGCTGTAGCATAATCATTTTTTGCTTTTGCATTATAACCAATCGCTGTACCCATATCGTTATTGGCCTTTGCATTATTACCGATAGCAACAGTATTTTGAGCAGTTGCTTCGGCTTTACGACCAATTGCATACGCATCATCATACGTTGCTTTCGCACTGTCGCCAAAGGCAATAGCATTATTACCTTGAACCTTGGCACCAGTACCACCTACCAAAGCATTATTGCCTTTAATGGTGTTATTCATGCCCAAAGCTACAGAGTTCTGACCATCAATACTATTACGGTTACCAATTAATAAAGAGTTAATTGCATTGTCATTATTAGCATGGTTAAAGCCACCTGCGATGTTATTAGTACCACCAATAGTATTGCTAGTACCTACTACCAAGCTGTGAGTAGCAGAGTTTGTATTATACCAACCTGCTACGATACTGCCTGGGCCAGATACAGTATTATTAGTACCAGAGGTGATAGTATCATTAGCGGAAGGTCGAACGGTATTCTTGTCGCCACCAAGCAATATATTTTTTACAGGAGAGAACATACCCTGCTCAACTTTATTATCCCCACCATAGGCAATAGAATTTTGCATATTTAATGGTGCAGCAGTGGTAGCGCTAATATCTAAATTAGATGCGGCAAACGCTGTTGTAGTAATACTTGCGGTAATCATAGCCGTTAAAAGTAATTCTTTTTTCATGTGTTTTACCCCTTTTTAAGACAACACAAACAATGTACTCAAAAAAAGATTCAAAGTTACCTAATGAAACCTGAATCGTATAGCGCCTCTCTATGCACCATTCATGATTTAACATGAATAAAATATGAATATCACTCTAATATTATAATTCTAGCTCATAAGAATTGCAAGAAAATGCAATTTCCAATAAAACAGATAAGTGTATGCCTCACGACCAATCCACAAAGCAGTCTAAAGACGACAAAGAAAAGAGCCAAGATTTAAATCTTGGCTCCTGGAATTATATTATTTTAACTCTACGGGTATTTCAATATCGATACCACCACTCAAAATGAACTCTCGAAGTAGCTTATCTGCTTTAATTAATACTTTTGGCGATATAATGGTTTTACCTTCAATAACTTCAAAATATTTTCTTGCTTTTTCTGTATCAATAGTTTTTTTCAAATCATCATAGCGACCAAATTCATTAAGGTTATTCTCATTCAAGTTTAAATCCATTAAATTTAACAATAATGTTTCATCTAAACCAAGGAACCAACAAAGATCTTTTATCTGCTGTTTTTTTAGATTAAATCCATACTCATTAATATAATCTCTTAATGTTTTGCCTGGTACAATTTCAACGTCACCTCTCTGAATATCATGCAAGAAAATATTAGCATACTTCTGTTCCTCTTGCGTCAATGTAGCAAAGGTCTTATGTAATTCATTCATAGCACGCTCTATATCATCAGGGCTTGTGCCTTCAGTTCTTAATAACTTAATATATTTGTCAAATCTTGAGTTCATATAGTCTGAGTCAATAAGTCCAGTATCAATCTCTGTAATATAACCAACCAGATCATAAGGTACATTATCATCAACGAGACCTTCACCTTTTCCTATCAACTCTTTATACCGAAGAACCAAAATCAAATAAGTCTTTTCGTCTAATAAAACTTGAACGGTTTCATCAATTGACTTATCAACGTATGTTAATGTATCCCATTTGAAACCTTGAATTTTAGCCGCCTCTAAATAGCCATTAAGTTCATTAAAATCTTTAGCAAATTTTTTACGAGCTTCTATATCTGCTGGTAATTTTTCAAAATTTACGATACCTGCACTATCAAATATATCAGATATTGATTCAAAAAGTCTGTTCACTCGTTTTAAGTTCTCTACAAGATGACAAACAAATAGCCCAAATTCTTTGTCACCTGAATACAACTTAACTGCATCGTTGATTGCTTGTTCCATAGTATGAGGTCTACGGTAATATCGAATTGTACCAAATGGCTTCTCTGGACCAAAAAGTCTATTAGTTCTTGAAAATGCTTGAATAATATTTTCATAACGTAATATTTTATCCATATATAGAGTATTAACCCACTTAGAGTCAAACCCTGTAAGCATTTGATCAACTACAATAAGTAGATCAATTTGTTTATCCGGCTCATTTTCAATTCGTTTAAAGGGAGTTTTATGTGCTAATCGGGCTGCTATTTCCTTTTTCATTTTATAGAAAGTAGAAATTGTAAAGATTTGACCATATCTTAAGTTATAGTCATTAATAATTTCTTCTAAGCCATCTTCTTTGAACTCGCTATCTCCATTATTATCAATATTTGGATCAAATAAGGCTGTAACTTTTAAGCTTGGCATCATTTCTTTAAACAAACGATAATAAACTATGGCCTCAGATATACTATTTGTAGCAAATATAGCATGAAATTTACTATTACGACTTAAAGTCAGCCAATTTTCTTCAATATCCTTAATAACAGTTTTAACATGTTCCTCAGTTGTATATTGTGAATTAGGAATATAGTCTTCAATACCTTTTATATATTTACCGCTCTTATTATAAGAGCCAACCATTCCTATCTTACTTGGATCCATATATTTGTAATATACTTTACTTTTTCTAGGATCAGAAATCGCTTCCAGTTCTGTTTTTGCTCTTGCCTTATCTAATGCAACACATTTTCGTAAATCTCTATCTTTGAAGGTTAGTACCTTATAAGGGTCAAAACCTAAAACATTTTTATCACGAATGCCATCTGCAATACTATATCTATGCAATTCATCTCCGAACACTGTAGATGTAGTATTCTTCATTTTCTGATTCTCTTCATGAATTGGTGTACCAGTAAATCCGAAGAACATTGCATTTTGGAAGGTATCTTTAATCGTAATTAGCATATCTCCAAAAGTTGATCGATGCGCTTCATCAACAATGAATACTATACGTTTATTATTGATCAGCTCAATATCACGAGCACTTAAACTTGCATCTTCAGATTTAATATTGCTCATCTTCTGAATCGAAGTAACAATTAGAGTATCAGAAGGATTGGTACTTTTTAACTTACTAATCAGAACATTAGTATTCTCTGTCGCTTGGACAGACTCAGTTTCATCAGCAAATCCCCTATATTCTTTAAGTGACTGTGTTCCTAACTCAATTCTATCCACTAGAAAAACAACTTTATCTGCATCCTTTGAACTTGCAATCAGTTGAGCAGCTTTAAAGCTCGTCATCGTTTTACCCGATCCTGTGGTATGCCATATATAACCACCAAGTTGATTATTTCCTTCCCATTTTGCCTTTGCAACCTTATCAGAAATCGCACTTGCTGCATAATATTGATAACTTCTCATTACTTTTAGCACGCCATCTGAAGTATCTGCTACAGTATAAAACCCTATTAGCTGATGTGCCATTGGAATCGAAAGAAGTGTTGATGCTACTTTACTCCATTCATTAATAGGCTCATTATTAAAATCTGCCCAGTGAAAATAAAAGTCAGGATTAAACTTACCTTCTGGTCCAGGATTAGCAAAGTACACTGTTTCATTTGGCTCCATAGCAACAAAAATTTGTACTAAAGAGAAAATTCCAGTAAATGCGCCTTCACGTGAATATTTTTCAATTTGATGATACGCTTGACTGACAGGAATACCAGTCTTTTTTAATTCAATATGAATAACTGGCATACCATTAATAAGAAGCAACAAATCACCACGACGATTATTTAGTATATCAGATTCCGTTCTAAACTTAGGTTGTTGAACGATTTGATATCTACTTTGTCCAGCAGCAATTTCTCTTCGATCATAGATCTTCAAACTTACTTCTTTACCAAAATGTACTTTATCATCAGGGTTATCCCTTATGATAGTAACGCTTTTACCATTAATAAAGCCATTGAGTTTAACTGGAGTCTTTAGTGTTACAATCTGCTCTAGAATTTGTTGCATCTCACCATTTGTAAGAGGATAATCATTGAGTCTATCAATATCCCGGTTGTTCTCAAAAAGAATATCCGCCCAATTTCTTAATAAATCTTCTTCTGAATAGTTTTTTAAAACATTCTTTTCCCAACCTTTTTCAGATAATATTTTTATTAGGGCTGCTTCAAAATCAGCCTCTTTATTAAAAATCACCGGATTCTCCTCCTTACATGATACATATAAGCTTAAACAAACATTTTCTGTAAAAGACCCTTTTTGACATTTTTAAGCATATCTAACTTACGCTGATGAAGGGTGATAAGACTCTGTAGGCTCGAGAAAAAAACTCCTATTCTTTCTTGTTCTTCAATATTTGTGCTAATCATATACTCGACATTTACAAGCTGTGAAACCTTAATACTCGGTTGTACCGCAACCATTGCAATTCGTTTTGCCTTATATTGATTATCTTCATTTGAAAACAATGCATACAGGTATTCAGGAAGGAAGTTTTCTTTTGCTCTAAAAGCTACTATGTTTTGTGCAATTGCTGCTTCTTCTCTAGAGTCCATTAGACTTACAAGACCTATACTTCCGACAGTAGTAAATAAAATATCATCTTTTTTAATATAAGCCCTTAGGTTAGTATTAAAAACATCATCACTAAGATATTTCTCAACTTTTGAATAATCTGGATATACTCCACCAAGAGCTGCTACTTCAATAAGTGGATGTGCCCCATTTTCGTCTAATGGAGGAGTTTTCCCTCTATTGTCTACAGCCTTATCAACAAACTCTGACAACTTACGCTGTTCCCAAGCATCAGTAAACCCTTTAAATCTAAGCTCTGGAATGTTACTTCCATGTTGGGGAAATAATTTTTGTAATAATGCCTTCTTAATTAACTTAAGTTTTTCAAGCTTACGCTGATGAAGGGTAATGATATTATCAATTCCTCTAAAAACTTTACCAATCTGATTAGCTTCTTCGTCATTTGAAGGAATTTGAACAGTAATTTTGCCTAACTCACTTCCATTAATAGCAGGATAGCTTGTACCCGTACAATTATCCAAAACTACTTTAACAAAATTATCATTCTGAACTAAAGTAAGTAAAAAATAGCTATCTAATTTAGATCGTAACTGAGCATATCCAGTAGAGAACACCATGTCTTTATCAATATTTTCGAATAAATAATTGTTACGTTGATAAGGTCTTACTGTTTGATAAAAAACATCACCATAAGAGGCTAAGCGCTGAGCACGAGATGGTGCATTTTCCTTTTTAATAACTTGAAATCCTAATAAATTTGTTCCCACAACAGATTCTAAATCAACATACTTAAATTTATCAGGTAATTCAGTTTTGGGGTTTATCGTAACAACCTCACTTAACTTACGCTGTTCCCAAGCATCAGTATATCCGGAGAATCGAATAGCTGGCATTTTATTATTTTTAGCCATTTTATTCACCTCCAAGAAGTTTTTTCAGTTCAGTTAAGCCAAGCATATCAAACTCATTACCTTCTAACTCATCAATCAGAGTGGATAGTCTAGCCTCAGTTTTATTTAGCGCATCATCAATTTCAATAAGATTAGTCTCATATTTTTTTAAGAGTGCATCTATTTGAGTTACAAGCACCGATATAACCTTATCAGGAATACCCTGAATTTTATTAATTAAAGGAGTAATCCACTTTTCTTCTAAAAGTTGTCTAACTTGTTCATCGGATAAGCCTTCTATCGTCGATTTCGTTTTTAGATGTAATTGTTCTGCTTGCTCTTTTATAGTTTTCTTTAAAACTTTCTCTTCATTAATAAGATTTCTTACCTCTTTTACAATAAACTCTAACGATCCTTCCTCAAAAGAAATATCTGCTTTGATATCAGCTATATACTTTTTAACATCTTTCTTTCCATATGTTCCACTTTTATTTGGAATCATCCGATTCCAATCTATCTCTGGATGACGCTCAATAAAATCTTTCCTCTCTTTAGCTTTAGAGAGCACAAGATAGGTTTCAAGCGTACTTGTTTCAGACGTAGAAATTTCTTCCATTATACTTTTAAAAGTATCATTAATTTCCTTTTCTACAAATGCTATATTATCGTCATTCAATAATTTTTGTTTATCATCTTCAGATAATAAATCTATTAATTCACTATACTCGGAACTAATCTGATCTAATCTATTTTCAGCTAATCTTAGATTACTTATATCATCACTTAAAAGAGACTCTTGCACCATTTCAAATGGAAGAATACGACCTTTCCAGCCTTCTTGAACCTCTTCCTCCTTACCATCTTTTTTCTTTATTACCATATTAGGATCTACAACTTTGGTGGCATTAAATCCTTCGGTTTGAATAACCTCTATATCGCTAGAAATATCTATCCATTCATCAGCAAAGAGTTGATAAGCTTCATATTTATCTACAAGCGGAATATTTGAAAGTCTATTGAAAATATCCTCAGTAATAATATCTTTTATTTTAACTATATTTTGAGATTCCACCTTCTCTATCAACAAATCATATAAGAATACTTTAAAGTTTCGGAAATTCCCTTTAAAAGCTTCGTCAAATGCACTCACATCGGAAGACTCTCTAATCACTTTGGTTACATTATCAACAGCAATTTTACAATATGCAGAAGATGTATTTTTAAATAAGCTAGCCCTTAGTGTTGGAAACGCCTTCCAATACTCACTTAATTCATCAACTTCAGAAATAGGCAGTTCTCCAAACATAGACGCAAATATATCCCATATTTCAAGATTTTCTGAAGAATCCACATATCTTGGGATATTTAAATTGTAATCATTTTGCCTAATTTCATCACGGGTAACTACACGAGAGAATTTATCTATATTTTCTCTATTAATAACGGTATCTACGATTTTCTTAATGTCGGATGAACGAAGTTTATTATTTTTCCCGTCCTTAATAAAACCTTTAGAAGCATCAATAAACAGCACATCGGTATTCTCTCGTTTTTGCTTTAAAACCATGATAATAGTAGGTATACTAGTTCCATAAAAAATATTTGCTGGTAAACCAATAATTGCGTCAATCTTATTCTTTTCAATTAAATTCTTACGAATCATACCTTCTTCATTACCACGGAATAAAACACCATGAGGAAGAACAATATTCATAATACCGTCAGGTCTAATATGATAAAGATCATGAAGCAAAAATGCATAATCAGCTTTTCCTTTTGGTGCTAAGCCATACTCCGCATAACGAGAATCCGTTTCTTTATCACTAGGGTCCCATGGCTGAGAATATGGTGGATTAGATATAACTGCATCAACATAAAGGGGCTGATATGTTCCCAATGGATCATTTTCATCAAAGTATGGCCAATCCTCTTCTAAAGTATCACCATTTCTAGTAACAATATTATCTGCTTCAATCCCACGCATAACAAGATTCATACGTGTAAGATTATAAGTATTACGTTTTAACTCTTGCGCATAATATTTTATTTTATTTTCTCCAGTTACATACTTTGATACACTTTGTCCTATATTAATCATTAGAGATCCCGAACCACTTGTTGGATCATATATTTCAATTTTATTTCTATCTTTAAGATGTTCTGCTACAATATCAGACATTAAAAGTGATACTTCATGTGGAGTATAAAACTCTCCGGCCTTCTTCCCTGCATTGGCGGCAAACTTTTCAATCAAATATTCGTAAACAAAACCAAGCACATCATAGTCTTGCTTTCCATCCATAGGAATATCTTTAATAAGATGTATCAATTCACTAATAGATTTTGAACGTGATGCATCAGTCTCACCTAATTTACTTAGTCCAGTTTGTAATGTCTCAAATATTCCTTCAAATACACTCTTATGGCTGGAATTTATATTGCGATTAAAAGCATTTAAAGCGACAGTAACATCTTGAACACTAAAATCTCTACCTTTATTTATCCATGTAGAAAATAAATTTTCATAAGCAATAAAATACCCTATATTTTTCTTTACACTTGTAGCTACTTCATGATCGGATTCATTAACCTCAGGTAGATATTCATCAGTCCAGCCTGTAGACTTTAAATATTTAACTTCTTTCTCTGAAAGGAATTTATAAAACATGAAACCTAAAATATAATCCTTATATTCATTGGCTTCTATTTTGGACCGCATCTTATTAGCAGATTCCCAAATTTTTGCAGCTAATTGTTGCTTGTTCATTAAATGCCTCCACTCCCTAAATTATGGTTCAACTTCTACGAAAGTACTAAACTTATATAGCTAATAAGAATCAACATAATTATTATATTTTGAATTAGTAGCTATCAATATACAAAAATAGGCATAAGGCAAAAAGCCTTATGCCTGATTCATCTTCTATGGTGCGCCTAGAGGGAATCGAACCCCCAACCTACAGTTTAGGAAACTGACGCTCTCTCCGGTTGAGCTATAGACGCATGTATACTTTATTATATCGTTTTTAATAAAGTATACGCAAGGCGTCCTTATTGTTGTAGGTATTGGTTATTCACTTGTTTTTGTTCTTCTGGGCTTAGGTTTTGGTAGCCTTTTGCTAATGCACTCACCCAAGATCCGTAGGCAGGGTTTGGGAATACAACAAAAGTAGTACCAAAGTCTTCTTTATGTTCATCGATGATAGCATTTCGTTCAGCTAAGGTCTTACCTTTTGTGCCGATTGGGAAGTCCCCTGCATTATCACCCATATACAAAATGACGTTGTATTTCTTAGTGATTGCATCAAAACGAGGTTGTTTGTCTGAGTCTTTTTCAAATAGTAGTACATGGTCTTTATCGACGGATGGGAATCCTAGTTCCTTAAAGTTTTGTACTGTTGCATCATAGTTAACAGGTGCATATCGGTTTGAAACGTAGAATATTTCAACACCTTGTTTATGTACTTCATTTAGGAACTCAACAGCACCAGGCATAGCTTGCGATTTACCTTGATGCACAGCTTGACGCCACCAAGGAGCATCGAAGCGACCATTGCCATTAGCAACGCTTTCACCCATCAGTTTAGTATTATCTACTACGGTTTCGTCCGCATCAAGAACGATAGCAAGAGGTTTTCTTTGATGAGATGGATCAGTAACAACCATCTTAACAAGATTTAGCGCCACATTGTACCCTTGATACGCTAGTGCTCTGTACTCTGCAGAGGTGCGCATCCATAAGAGACCCATTGTTTCTGTTTCGGCTTGGTACTGCTGTTTTTGCTTCAATGCTGCCTGCTCATCTAGCGGTACTACAGCTTTTGTGGCCTCACTATTAGCAGCTACCGTATTCGTAGCCACTATACTATTAGTCGGTTGAGTTGATTGAACCTGCGTTACCATCACTGTAGGAACTACAGGATTTGCTTTCACCGTCGTCGGAGAATCCGCCTGCACTACAGAACCTACGCAAAGACTGCCGCCAAAGCAAGCCACCGCTACATACCATGCCAAACTACTACGTTTCATAATTGCCTCCTATCCACATTGGCTCTCTGTATACATACAATACATAGTGTAATTCTACATAGTTATGCAAAATCCCTCTATGGATTTGTATGTATTCCCAAAATAATAAAGAGTCTATACATAAAATCTCCAGTCAATTCAGTTTAGGTAGCTGTATAAACTCTTTTAGAGATACGTAAATACATCTCTAAATCTGTCTACGCAAAGAATATGCTATAATACAGCTGTTGATAGTATTAGAGAGTTCTTATAAAAAAGAGGTATATGTAATGAAACTATGTAAACGATCGATTATTACCAGTTCACTATTTGCTGTATTGGCTATATCATCTGCGTACGGGGCTACACCAGTACAGCCAAGTGAAAGCACAGATACTGCAGTGGTTGATATGGATTATTCTAATATTCCAGAGTTAAAAAAATCTATCGAGAGCGCAACACCTGCTATGATACAATCTACGCTTGATGCTTCTAAGGGAAAACCTACTAAAGATAAGCCCATCTATTCAACAGTGACTATGTCTGGTAACCGTGTTGTATCCGTAAAAACTTACAAAACTAAAGAAGAACAAGAAAAGGCCATGTTAAAAGAGCGTAAACGCTTAGACAAGGTCACTGCAGAACGTCAGGCTAAAAGAAAAGACGAAACACGCACAGATATGCTAAAAGGTTTAACACCAATACCGTCCTATCCACCTGTTAGTGAAACACGCGTATTACAAAGTGAAATGTTCTCTAGACCATTTGGTAGACAACTCGATTTGCGTTTAGTAGAGGCCTATACACAAGATTATGACAAGGCAAAACCTGGCGATATTTATGTCTATGCAGATTATGTGGACTACACATCTAAACAGCTATTAGGTGAAAAAGATGGCACCACTGCTATTTCAGCTATGATTCTACGTGTACTCATGAGAAAAGACGAAAATAAAGCTTTCAGCATCGATGTAAATGCGTACTTCATAAATCCAACAACACATACCATTTCCATAAGTCGTTCTGAAGATGCAAAGGGTATCGATATCAAGAAAGAGGAAAGAGCTGAAGCTGTATTTAAACTACCATCACACCAACTACAAGCCGGCGATCCACAGTATGAAATCGCTAAGCTTATGTATCAGGACCTAACTAATAAAAAATTTGATTAACAATATTTAAATACACTCACCACGACAAAAGCCCCACCTTACTATGAACTACATAGCAAGGAGGGGCTTCGTTTTAGTTTAAGGAAGTTCTTTTAGTCGTTTATGTTGTTTAGATAGAATATCATTTACATAAATAGTTATATAATGTGTGCAAGTTTATAGGATTGTTTTATGTTCTTTTAAGGGGTTATTTATGTAAATATAAGAGAGTTTTGTAAGGGATTTATTAGTTAGAGAGATCTATTAATTTATTTTACATCGCTGAAATCGATGTTCATGCCCAAGGCTTTAGCTACGCCTTCACCATAAGCTGGATCACATTGGTAGCAATGTTTTGCATGGCGTTCTTTAATGAAATCAGGTACACCATCCATAGCTGCTGCTGTGTTTTCAAACAAGATTTGCTGTTTTTCAGGGCTCATGAGACGGAACAATTTACCTGGTTGTGTGTAGAAGTCAGAGTCATCTTCGTAGAAGTCGTATTGGTATGCTGCACCAGATACGTCTAGACCAGGGTTTTTGAATTGTGGTTGTTCAGCCCATTCGCCAAAGCTATTTGGTGCATAGCCAATTGTGGAACCATGGTTACCATCTACACGGCCTTGACCATCACGATGGTAGCTGTTTACAGGGCATTTAGGCGCATTAACAGGGATTTGATGGTAGTTTGCACCTAAACGATAGCGTTGTGCATCGGCATAGGAGAACAAACGACCTTGAAGCATTCTGTCAGGGGAGAAGGATACGCCAGGAATGATAGTAGATGGTGCAAATGCAGCTTGTTCTACATCTTGGAAGTAGTTTTCAGGGTTGCGGTTAAGCTCCATTACGCCTACTTCGATCAATGGGAATTCATCATGGTACCATACTTTTGTTAAGTCGAATGGATTGTATGGCATGTTATTAGCTTGTTCTTCTGTCATCACTTGGATGCATAATTTCCATTTAGGGAAATCACCGCATTCGATAGCATCAAAGAGATCGCGTTGATGGCTTTCACGGTCATTAGCCACAATCTCAGCCGCCTCAGCATTGGAGAGATTTTCAATCGGTTGTTGGCAAACCCAGTGGAATTTAACCCATACGCGTTCATCGTTTTCATTGATAAGACTGTATGTATGGCTACCGAAACCATGCATTGTGCGGTAAGATTTAGGAATACCACGGTCACTCATTACAATTGTCACTTGGTGAATAGCTTCTGGCAAGCTAGTCCAGAAATCCCAGTTTGCTGTCGCATCGCGAAGATTTGTCTTAGGATTACGTTTTACAGCGCGGTTTAAATCAGGGAATTGCAATGGATCGCGGATGAAGAATACAGGTGTGTTGTTACCTACGAGGTCCCAGTTACCTTCTTCCGTATAGAATTTTACAGCAAAACCACGAATATCGCGCTCTGCATCAGCGGCACCACGCTCACCGGCAACGGTGGAGAAACGCACAAATAACGGCGTTTGCTTGCCTACTTCAGAGAAAAGTTTTGCTTTTGTATATTTAGTAATATCATTAGTTACTGTAAAAGTACCGAATGCACCGGAACCTTTAGCATGCATGCGACGTTCAGGAATTACTTCACGCGCAAAATGACCTAATTTCTCCATCAACCAAACGTCTTGCATCAAAACAGGACCACGTTTACCTGCTGTTGCAGAATTGCGATTATCCGGTACAGGAGCGCCAAAGGCTGTTGTTAATTTCTTTTCTTCACTCATGTTACAACCTCCTACTTAGAAATACAATATATGAATCATCTATACTTACATATTAAATAATTATCCATCAGATAATCATTAGCAACGGATAATTATTATTGATATATAAATCATAACATAGTTTTGTAGGAATAACAAGATTAACTTTCCATAAATCATATATACATAATCTTAATGAATATACCTATCAACAGCCTAATAAGTAATATAAAATCCTATCATACCACCTTTGCCATCTAGTATTTTAAGATACACGCCTACTTAATTAAGCATATATAAAGAAAAAACACCTTATAATCAACAAAGTGATTATAAGGTGTTTTTATTATGCTGGACGACTCCAATCAACTTGCACGTCGATAGCTTCCCACATGCGTGTCAAAGCTAATTTAAAATTATCCAAAGATTCTAATGGTTTTACGTTCAACCGTTCATACGTATCAAGACCTGTAGCATGCTCAATAGCATGTTCATCGTTCAAGTAAGCGAGAACCTTATCTGCCCATTCTTGTTCAGGTAACTCTACGGATACTGTTTTTGCTTCTGTGTCATAGGATAAGAAGCCGTTGCTGTTGATACCATAATGGATGGCTACACGAAATAAACTCATATCTATACCTCTCTTGCGGTAATTTTTAAACACTATATCCATATTGTAACATGAATAAATATATTAGCGAAAGTATTCAATATAAACTTTATGAGTCTATTGTATCGAGTTATATATCCTTGTTAATGTCGCCTACATCACCATTCTTATCTAGGTCAAAGCCCTTATCCATTTTAGTAGATTCCACATCCTCATTAGTAGACTGTGCATCTACTGCAGACTTGAGTTCTGATCGTTTTCTACGCATTCCATTCTCTCCGTGAAAGCGTTGCCACAGCGCCCCGCTCATGATGACAGTCTCCCCAAATTTAGACTCTAACGAATCTAGTACACCAGCTAGCTTGTCTTCTGTTTCATCCTGTGGTGACTCAAAGAGGCTATCCTGCATAGGCACTTCTTCATCAAGACCACTTACTGTGAGGCCTAATAAACGGATAGGACCTGGAGGCTCCATAAAATTACGCTCACTTGAACCACTAAGTTTAGAAGTACTATGATTAGAACCAATATAGTTAGATTTACTATCTTTGGAACTACTATATTTAAAATGAGTAGATCTTACCTTTGTAGTCGCCCCTAGTGCTTCCACATCTTTCTTTATACCTTTAGGTTGTTTGCTCGTCTTATCTTGCATCAGTTTATTCCACAAAAGCAATGCGGTTTCAAAAAACACATGCTCATGATCTGATGGCGTATCTAACCGCTTTTGGCGGGATACGGTGGTGAAATCATCATAACGAACCTTAATGGACACGGTGTGACCTAACAGGTTACGTTTTCTCAATCGTTTTGATAAGCGGTTTGCAAAGTATCTAAACTCTAGTTCAATGGCACTGCCATCCGTTAAATCTTCTTCGTAGGTTTCTTCAGCTCCGATAGACTGTATTTTGCGATCCGTCTCCACCGGTCTATCGTCAATCCCGTTCGCCAGTTCCCATATGCGGCGCGCCTGATTGCCCACAAGAGGAATTAAACTGCTTTCATCAGATAATGCTTGAATATGACGCATCAAGTGAAAGCCACCAGCTTTCAATCGTTTTTCCGTATGAGGACCAACACCCCAAATACGTTTAATAGGTAGTGGCGCCAAAATCTCTTTTTCACGACCATAAGGAATGACCACAAGACCATCTGGTTTATCTAAATCAGAAGCCAGTTTGGCAAGGAATTTATTCGGTGCTAGCCCTGCAGAGATAATCAGACCGGTTTCCTCAAACACTCGATCTTTAATGGCTCTGCCCAGTGCCTTGGGTCCACTGTACATGGTGGACATGCCACTTACCTCGAGAAAGGCTTCGTCGATAGATAGTGGCTCAATGCGAGGCGTGAATTCTTTCATAATGGAAAAAATCTGTTCCGATACCTCTTTATAACGGTCCATCCGTGGATATACGTAGATACCATCGGGACAAAGTTTTTTAGCCCGTGAAATAGGCATAGCCGAATGAACACCAAATTTGCGGGCCTCATAAGAGCAGGTAGCTACGACACCACGTGAAGAAAGACCACCCACGATAACGGGGTGGCCTTTATATTCTGGATGATCCAGTTGTTCGATGGACGCGAAGAATGCATCCATATCAACATGCATAATCCATCGTCTCATTGTTACGCTTCTTTTTCGTGCTCAGAAATACGGCAGTATTTAATTTGTGCGCAAATACACTCATCCTTAGATTTATATAATTGAGGGATGATATCTAAAATATCCTCAAATGTAGCTTCATTAATGGAATAACGAGTCCATAAGCCATTACGTTGAGAGTTAACTACACCTGCATCAATTAAGATTTTCATGTGGTAGCTCAACGTAGATTGAGACAAATTGAAGCTAGCTAAAATATCAGCTGCACATAATTCATTGCAAGACAACATATCGATGATGTGTAATCTTGTTTCATCGCTTAATGCCTTGAAAATCGTAGCTAAACGTTCGTAAGAAACTTCAACCATATCTTTCAACTCCTAAAATCCGTATCAAAAAATGTCAATCTACTTTCTTGACTCTATTATATACTATTTCTTAATGTAAATCTATTTTTTTCTTTATATTTGTATCTTAATAATTTATTATGAATGCCAATTTTACATGAGTGAGTAATTTTTACCACATTATAAACTAATTTTAGCACAATATAGGCTATTCGCTATGAATATTTTAAATAAATTTTCATCTCATAGATTTATTTAGTTATACATCGTACTGCATATATAAAGATTTTACGCAATTTTCTTCTACAGAATTTTCGATATACACATTTTCTGATAACCTTATAGCATACTTCGATATACCGCACTACATTAGCAACCGAAAGGATTAGATATAAACTATATCGATTTAGTGTTCTCATAACTTTCAATACAAAAGACCCCTCATGGAGGGGCCTTATCTGTATAATTCTATAAATCGATTGCATAGTAGAAAAACCATAGAATTTATAATGATAAATTCTAGTCTACTCTAGAGGAATCCTATTATATCAAATTGATATAGCTTAGAATACGTTTACTAAATCGATTGTTTGGTTACGGTTAGGACCTACGGATACGATACCCAAAGGTACACCTGTTACTTCTGCAATGCGTTCTACATATTTGCGAGCATTTTCAGGAAGTTCTTCGTATTTACGGATACCAGAGATATCAGTTTCCCAACCTGGCAATGTTTCGTACACTGCTTCGCATGCTTCAAGATCTTTCAAGTTAGCTGGGAAGCCTTCTACGTCTTTACCATTCAATTTGTAACCTACGCAGATTTTCAATTCTTTGAAGGAATCAAGGATATCCAAGCGTGTAATAGCGAGGTAATCTAAGCTGTTAAGACCTGCAGCATATTTTACAACCATAAGGTCTAACCAACCACAACGACGAGGACGACCAGTTACAGTACCGAACTCATGACCAAGTTCACGAAGGTTATCGCCAGTTTCATCAAGAAGCTCTGTAGGGAATGGGCCTGCACCAACGCGTGTTGCGTACGCTTTTACAACACCGAAGATATTTTTCAAGTAGTTTGGACCAATACCAGCGCCTGTGGAAGCACCACCAGCGATTGGATGAGAGGATGTTACGAATGGATATGTACCATGGTCAAGGTCAAGCATAGTAGCTTGAGCGCCTTCGAACAATACCTTTTTGTCCTCTTTAACTGCTTTAAGAACAGCGATGTTAGTATCTGTTACATATGGTTTCAATGCTTCAGCATATTTGATGTAATCCACTAAGATTTCATCATAGTTAACTGGTTCAGCATCATAAACTTTAGTAAGCATTTTATTTTTGAATTCTACATTGTATGCTAATTTTTGTTTGAATGTTTCAAGATCATACAAGTCGCAGATACGGATGCCGATACGGTTAATTTTATCAGCGTAGCAAGGACCGATCCCGTTTTTAGTAGTACCGATTTTAGCATCACCTTTAGATGCTTCCTCTGCATTATCTAAAGCGATATGATATGGCATGATAACATGCGCACGGTCAGAAATATGAAGGGATTTTGCAGATTTACCTTGTTTTTCGAGGCCTTCAATTTCTTGTAACAATACTTTAGGGTCGATTACAACACCAGTACCCACGATATTTTGTTTGTTATCGTACAAAATGCCGCTTGGTAAAAGTCGAAGAGCAAATGCTTTGTCATCTACCACAACAGTATGACCTGCATTATTACCACCTTGACTGCGCACTACAACGTCTGCACGTTCCGCGATCCAGTCAACGATTTTACCTTTACCCTCGTCACCCCATTGAGTGCCGATAACCATACTTGTTGCCATATCTATATCCTCCATGTGAAAGTCTAAATAATTCACTAACATTATACAACAATGTTCGGACTCTGTGAAAGTATTTATACAAATTCAATCTTTAGTTTCTTCCCAAAAGCGTGAGCTATTTTGGTTCTTTCAGCCAAAAGCTCATGAGTAAACCTATAGCACCAACAGGGATCAGTGTCATCAATGCGGTTTGTACGTCATAGATGTCGGCTATATGACCTACATATGGCGCTACAAGGCCACCTAAGGTAATGCCAAGGCCTAGTGTAATACCAGATGCAAAGCCTGCATTTTTAGCCAGGTATTTTTGACCTAGTACAGTAATCGGCCCGTATTGTGAGAATACACCAAAGGCCATTGGAATCATGGCGCCGAAAAAGCCCCAGATGTTAGGCACAAAGATAAACACTAAGACAGATGGCAAGAAGATAAGATTGCCTAAGCGAACTGTTTTAAGGAAGCCTAATTTATCTGACAACGCCCCGCCCATATAGGTAAGAACCGCGCCCATTGCAAAGTACATCGTTAAAGCTAAACTCGATGCACTGGCTTCTCCGTTGATAACTGTAATATACAGAATAGGGATAAAAATGGATAGTACAGAGAATAAAATAGATCGAGAAGCAATAACAAAGAATAACTTGCCGAAGCTAACCCAATCGTTAGTGCCACTATTAGTAGATTTAGCAGAGCTTTTACTTTCACCAATAGCATCGGTATCTGTAGAGCCAGTAAATGCATACACATACAGCAACACGCCAATCAATGCAATCGCCGTGAACAACCAAAGGAATTGACCGCCAAAGACGTATACACCACCAGCAAGGAGTGGACCTAGTGCAAAACCAGCGCTGCCACCAACCGCAAAGCGTCCCATGGCATTACCAAGTTCATTAGATTGCGTGCGGTTCACGAGAAGAGCCGCCTCAGGATGGAACAATGCGGCCCCAATCCCTGCAATGAGCGATAGAGCCAATATCATTTCATAGCTCGACGCCAGCGCAATGGCACTGATAGAGACTAACGTTACGGTAAACCCTACAGGAATGAACCACGGCACGCGCCACCGATCCGCCACATAGCCCAAGATAGGCTGCGCGATGGAAGCCACCACGGTGTTACAGAAAATAATGGACGCCGATTGATAGTAATTAAGGCCAAAATTAGCGATAAAGAACGGTATGAGCGCCGCTAGTGAACCTTGTCCAAAGTCATTAATACAATGAAAAATAGGCGGTCCGTACTTTCGTATAATACGTTTCATATAACCTCCTAATACAATAGCTAATTTCCCCTAAGATACAGAGATGCTTACTAGGAAATTTGCTCGTAATTGTTCGTAAAATAGTGGAAATAACAGGTTGCTTTCAAAATAAAAAGGTAGATATAGCCAACAGCCTAATGTATGTGCTATAGGCTTGTTGGTCTATACCTACCCTAGTCTTTCATATGTTATATGGGAAGTACCCTACAATTATAGGCCAAAGCGAGCCATGATTGTATCAACATGTTTTAACAATTTATGAGGATCGAAGCATGCATCGATTTCTTCAGCAGTCATATATTTCTTGATGTTTTCATCAGATTTAAGACCTGTTGCGAAATCTTTGCCTTCAAGCCAGCGTTCCATAGCGTATTTTTGAACCCAACGGTATGCTTCGTCACGTACTGCACCTTTGTCTACAAGGTGAGTCAAAATTGTTTGGCTGAATACAAGGCCGCCTGTAAGGTTGAGGTTTTTAAGCATTGTTTCAGGATATACCAACAATTTATCGATAGTGCGAATTGTAAGGTGAAGCATGTAGTTCAATGCAATTGTTGCATCTGGCAAGATAACACGTTCTACAGAACTGTGGGAAATATCGCGTTCATGCCACAAAGCTTGGTCTTCGTAAGCAGATTGAGCGTAGCCACGAAGCAAGCGAGCCATACCGCAAATTCTTTCACATGTAATAGGATTACGTTTATGAGGCATTGCTGAGGAACCCTTTTGTTTAGGGCTGAAGTATTCTTCTGCTTCGCGCACCTCTGTACGTTGCAAGTGACGGATTTCCAAAGCGATTTTATCTAATGTGCCACCTACAACAGCAATAGTGGACAACAATTCAGCGTGACGGTCACGTTGTACTACTTGCGTAGCGATTTTAACAGGCTCAAGACCTAATTTTTCGCATACATATTGTTCTACGAATGGATCGATGTTGGAATATGTACCAACGGCGCCGGATAATTTACCAACAGCAACGCTTTTACGAGCATGTTCCATGCGTTCGATGTCGCGTTCTACCTCAGCCATCCACAATGCTAATTTCAAGCCAAATGTAGTTGGTTCGCCGTGAATACCATGTGTACGGCCAATCATAGGTGTGTATTTGAACTCAGCTGCGCGACGACGCAATACTTCGTGCAAGCGTTTCAAATCTTCAATCAAGATGTCGCAAGCTTGTTTCATCATGTAACCAAGCGCTGTATCTTTAACGTCAGTAGATGTAAGGCCAAGGTGGATATATTTAGCCGCTTCAGGACCTACGTATTCGCCTACTGCTGTTACGAAGGAAATGATATCGTGGTTTGTTTCCTTTTCGATTTCATGAATGCGTTCAACGTCGAAATTGCCCTTTTCGCGAATGGCTTTAGCCGCTTCTTTAGGGATAACGCCCAACTCAGCTTGTGCCTCGGATGCCAATGTTTCTACCAATAACATTGTGTCGAACTCGTTGCGTTCGCTCCAAATATGGCCCATTTCTTCTCGTGTATAACGTGGTATCATGATGTCTCCTTTGCATGATAAAAGCTAGATTTCTTATACAATAATTGTACCATATGTGAAAGCTCCATTCAATGAATGGACCTAAATTTTCCGAATGATAATTATATTAAATTTACTAATCGTTCGTATTTATTGAAAGTGACAGCCATTCATTAAAGTCTTATGATACGTTTCGACTTATAATGACTTTACTTATAATGACCTTACTTATGATGTCTTTTCTAAGTAAACAATTAATAGAATTGAGTTATATTAACTCCGTCTCTATGTATTCGTGCTAATAAAATGATATACTAGAATTATCTGAAATATACATAAACTTGTATATCATTATGGGGAGGCTTTCATGGCAAATTTAAATCGCAAAGAGCGTCGTGCGCAGCGCAATGAATCGAATACTATAGGCATGCTATTGCGCCTATTCTTTGGACTCAGCTTTATCGGCTTGGCTGTAGTTCTATTTGGAGAGTTTGATCTCAATTATGTGTTCTCTATCTTTACAGCAGATATTATCGTATCCTTAATTTATGTAATACTCAACAAATCTCGCATTACTACATCCTTAGCGGTTAACACCAATGTACGCGTTATCATTGCGTTTCTCATCATGCTAGTGACAATGTTCTTCTACGCCTTCGCGTTATGGCGTGTCGATCAATTTAGTGCACCTATGCAAATCACATTATTTATCGGTGGTGCTATCGTATATCTTGCAGTGTTCAACTCTACCAAAACAATGCTTACAAACCAAGATTAATAAGATATACAAAAGTAAAAGAGGCATATCTTACATACATAGTATGTGATATGCCTCTTTATTGTCCCATAACGACAGGGATTGTTAAGGTTTGTATACGTCCAGAGTTGTTGACGATGCTACCACTGGTTTTAACAATGCGCAGTGCTTCTTCCATCACATCAGGCGGCACGCCGTCCACCACGATGCGCGGTGTGTTCTGAGCAACAATGACATGTCCATCTTCACCAAAGTTTACCTTCACCGTAACAGTTCCTGCCACGGAAGATCTCGCCCCTTGTTCTTGCACGCGACGAAGATATGCACTTGGATTGATAGCTGGTTGTCGTAATAGCTCTTGCTGACCTGGGGTCAACAAACTCCACGCAAGATCTGATAGGAATGACAAGTCAGCTGATTCCGTACGACCATCACCATTGGCATTAGGGTCAGATGTAACATCCTTACCCATAGGTGCCTCTTTCGGTTTTGATTGTTTATCATGAGTCACAACTGCTTGATCTACGCCAGCCGCTTCAGATTCGATGGCCTTAGGAATAGCCCATTCTCGTCGCTGCTCTTGTGTACTAGCATTTGTATCTAATGTTTTAGTTCGTTCACTTTCATCAGGCGTCACGGACTCCACCATAAGTTGTGACTGAGATTTAGACTTTGGTTCTGTACGTTCTGGCACAGCCTCTGCAGGTGCTACCTTCTCCTCCGGTTGTGGCGTTGGTTCGGTTACCTCTGCGCTACTTTCACCATCATCAGGCAAATCAAAGCTAATTTCAGCCGCATCATGAGCTGCCCCAGTGCCCGCCATGCCTCGCAAGGAAAGCCCCATCCCAGAGACGAGTATCGTCGTAATACCTAAGGACACGATGAACGGTTTCAAATAATGCGATTCAAACATAGAATCACTTCCGTTCCGTTGCGACACTAATATATTTAGCGCCATTAACCTTGAGCATATCTAACAGAGCGATAACCTCGCTGTAGTATACATCCTTAGATGCACGGATAACAAAGGCTTGTCGCGGTGCTTGTTTAACAATAGAGCGTACCTCTTCCGCCAAGCGTTCCGAAGAAATTTCCTGATTATCAATATATAACGTATGCGTTGTAGTTAAGGTAATCGTAATAGGCTCGATAGATTTTGCCGTAGAAGTGGATGCAGATGGCAAATTAAGCGGAATTTGCTGCTCTGTATTCATGTACAGCGTACCCACCATGAAAAATACCAATAAGAAGAATACGATATCGATCATAGGGATAATCATGATGGTCGGTTCTTTTTTAACCCCTAATGTGCGTCGTCTCATATATCATGTTCCTCGTTGTACGCATCGAGGATATTACCACACTCATGCTCTAATGTAGTAATAGAATCGTTGACCTTTGCCGCACAGTAACTGTGAAAGCCTAGTGCAATAATGGCCACCGTCAAGCCTGTCGCCGTTGCTACCAAGGCTTCGGATACACCGCCTGTAATAATGGTAGGAGCCCCAATATCGCCACCTACGACAGCAAAGGCGCGAATCATGCCAAGCACGGTACCCAACAAGCCCAATAGTGGAGCCATTGTTACAATCATGCTAAGCCAGCTAAGGCCGCGTTTTAATCGCTCATCAGCATAGGATACGATATCTTGCAAACGATTTTCCAAGCTATTGTAGTTCTTAGCACTGCGAATAGCACGAGCAAATAAGGATCCTAACTCCAAGGTGTCGCGTTCCAATATGCTCGGTAACATAACCCAGCTTTGGTTCTTTTCTAATACCTTATTAAAGCGACGCAAGTCCTTCGTAAACTTGCGATATAAAACGATACGCTCAATGCCAATCATCAACGCAAAGAGCAAAAAAATTACTAGCGGATACATTACAAATCCACCAGCCACAAATAAATGCGCTATGCTACTCATACTAACCTCCAAAAGCCGTTACCCTCTAGGCCCCATTAGAGTTAATTATATCACGTTTTAAGGCATCTAAAAATATGTATGGGACAAAAAAAGGCTATACTAATAGTGATATATCTATTAGTATAGCCTTTAATGTAAGCTTGATTTAGCTATAGTCCAGATTAAATTCAACCTAGAAGGCTTATAATCTCTTACATCCTATTAATCTTTTTTAAGGAATTTTACAAGTATGCCACCGATTGTTAAGGACACGCCAAAACCAGTAAAGAACATACCGAGGGAATACATCCATGCATAGGTTTGATTATTAGAAGAAATCGCTTTAGCTGCCTCTCGCGCATTAGTAGCGTTTCTTGCAATTTCCAAATTCGTTGTAGCTGGATCTGGATTTAATAATAGGATAACAATACCTATAATTAGAACAACTACACCAACGGGTAATAACATTTTCTTGCTCATTTAAATGTTCCTCTCCTAACATTACATAACATGGTATATACGATTAGATATTATTTATCAAGTTTATTCATATCCAAGCGATTTACACTGCCAATAAAGCTATTGTAGGATTCAATCATATCATTGTAATGATCAGCTGTTTGGTCACCTAAGAATGTACGAATTCTACCAATAGTTGTATTTAAATGATTTTTAGCAGAGTTATAGTCCGGACTAGTAATGCTGCTGGATACATCCATGATTCCTTGCAACTCTTGGTTCGCCGCATTTACATCGATTTGCTTGCCTTCTTCAAAGCTATCCAATAATGCAGTTAAACGTAAATGAACTTCTTGAGCAGCAGCTGCATTTTTCTTACCGGAATCTTTAAGTTCTTTCAACTGTTCTTGTTGATTTTCCGTATTATGTTTGTGAATTACTGCGTCTAACTGATTATATGCTGCATAGAATTGATCATATAGTTGAACGTATTTAGGTCCTAATTGTTGTTCCTTAGCATAATTATCTGCTTGATATGAATTAGTTTGGTAGTACGTATCCAATTCATTTGCTACTGGTACAATGTCCTTTAATACGGCTAATACGTTATCAAGAGGTTCCTTCATATCATCATATGGTATGCCCGCATCTTTAGCGGCTTGTAATTTTTGTTGTAAGCTATCAAACTTTGGTGCCATAAAGCTTGATAAATGTTGACCCTCTCTTAGTTTTTGAATGGAAGGATTAATAGCATATCCAAAGCGTACGGTACCACTGTTAAAATTACCAACTGCTTCAATATACTGATTAAAGACTTGAATGTCTTTTTGCGATGCCTTTTGAGCGCCTTGCTGCACCCCATTGGCAATCTTAGAAAAACTACAACCACTCAAAAATAATGGAGCTGTTAGAGTAGATGCACACAATACGGCTGTTAACATTTTCTTTACTAGTGGTTTCATAATGAACCTCTCTTTTTAATCACACACACAAGTAACAGTTTATGATTAAATTATATATCATATATGTTATTTATGAAAGTATCAACCGTATTTTTTATGAAATTTGTTTCATGAATATGCTTTCACAAGCACATAAAAAGGCATAGTATACATCTCCATTGGGGTAAACCCAATAGTAATGTTTATACTATGCCTTTTCTGGATACATCTTATATGTCTAAATCAGTATGATAGCTAATCGGAGTGTCTTAATAGATAAGTTATGCCAGCTTATCAAATAGGTATGTAGCTATCTACTTATTTAATGGACTTATCGAAAACACCAATTAATTCTTCAACGGCTTGAGATTCGCTCATTTCACCGTCTAAAACGGCTGCTTCCACTTCGCCCATACGACCTTGAATGACGACATTATTAAAGAATAGGTTGTGCAAGTGTTCGTCAATCATATCACGTACCCAACGGAGAGATTGTTCTTGACGGCGTTTTAAGAATACCCCATTGTCTTTACCTTGTTCAGCAAACTCTTGGATCACATCCCACAATTCATCGAGACCATCCTTCGTCACTGCAGAACAAGTGTAGGCTTGGGTTTTCCATTTTTCCGTAGCTGGACGGATGTAATGTAGCATCCGATCATAATCGCTACGAGCGATGAGAGCACGCTTGAGGTTGTCCCCATCAGCCTTATTGACCACAATCGCATCAGCCAGTTCCATAACGCCTTTTTTGATGCCTTGCAATTCATCGCCTGCACCAGTTAAGACGATGAGCATAAAGAAGTCTACCATGGAGCGCACAGTGACTTCGCTTTGCCCAACCCCTACGGTTTCGACGAGAATAATATCGTACCCAGCAGCTTCGCAAAGTAGCATCGTTTCTCTACTTTTACGAGCCACACCGCCTAGTGTACCGCCAGCCGGCGACGGACGAATATAGGCTTCAGGATGTTTCGTCAACGTTTCCATCCGCGTTTTATCGCCCAAAATACTGCCTTTTGTGACTTGGCTTGTAGGGTCTACAGCGAGTACGGCCACCTTGTAACCAGCTTCAATGAGCATGTTACCAAAAGCTTCAATAAATGTACTTTTACCGGCCCCAGGCACACCAGTAATACCGATGCGCAACGCCTTGCCCGTACGAGGCAATACGGCTTGCAATACTTGTTGAGCTAGTTTGAAATGGTCCTTATTATTACTTTCTACTAATGTGATAGCCCGTGAAAGTATAACGCGGTCCCCCTGCTCGATACCGCGTACATAATCAGCGACAGTTAACTTCTTTCGCCGCTGTACGGGACGTACCGACGGAGCCAGATGCGCGGAGCTAGATAAGAGGCCATCGTGCATTTCCTTGACGCCTTTCATCACGTGAGACGCAAAGGTATCATCTTTCTTCGCATTTTCTGGCACCCAGTCCGGACGATACGTACTACCCTCGGCGTTTGCGTTTTTTACACCTAATTCGGGAGCGTTACTGCCACCAGCAACGCTTTGTGCATTGCGCAATTCATCCGGAGTAGGCCGTTTATTATCAGTCATTGTCTTCGTCTTGAACGTGGCTAGTCAATGTTTCTAGTAATTTTTTCGCCGCTACTGGCAAAACTGTACCAGGGCCAAAGATAGCCACTGCGCCATGTTCGCGTAGGAACTCATAGTCCTGAGCAGGGATTACGCCACCGATGGCAACCAAAATATCTCCACGACCACGTTTATTAAGTTCTTCCACAAGTTGAGGTAACAATGTTTTGTGACCTGCTGCAAGAGAACTGAAGCCGACGATGTGAACGTCATTATCCACAGCGTCTTGTGCTGTTTCTTCTGGAGTTTGGAACAAAGGTCCGATATCTACGTCAAAGCCCATATCTGCGAAGGATGTAGCAATAACTTTAGCACCGCGGTCATGACCGTCTTGACCCATCTTCGCAATCATGATACGAGGGCGACGACCTTCGAGTTCTTCGAAATCATCTGCCATTTGACGTACTTCTTTGATTACATCGTCATCTTCATATTCACTGGAATATACGCCAGAAATAGAGCGGATAACTGCTTTATGACGACCACAAACTTTTTCAACAGCAAAGGAAATTTCGCCCAAAGATGCACGAGCACGAGCAGCTTCAAGTGCAAGGGCAAGCAAGTTGCCTTCCCCAGATTCTGTAGCATTGGTAATCGCTTCGAGACAGGATTGAACCTTATCTTCATCGCGGTTAGCGCGCAATTGTTCAAGACGACGAATTTGCGCTTCTCGTACAGCTGTGTTATCTACGTCGAGGATATCCAATGGATCTTCTTTGTCTAGACGATACTTATTAATACCGATGATAGCTTCACGGCCAGAGTCGATACGAGCTTGACGACGAGCTGCCGCTTCTTCGATACGCATCTTAGGAAGACCAGTGTCAATTGCTTTCGCCATACCACCAAGGGATTCGATTTCTTGGATATGACCCCAAGCGCGACGAATCAATTCATCAGTTAATGCTTCTACATAGTAGGAGCCGCCCCATGGGTCGATAACCTTACATACTTTAGTTTCATCTTGGATATAAAGCTGAGTATTACGGGCAATACGGGCAGAGAAGTCCGTAGGCAATGCGATAGCTTCATCAAGTGCATTAGTATGTAGGGATTGAGTATGACCCAATGCAGCACCCATCGCTTCCATACATGTACGAGCCACGTTGTTGAATGGATCTTGTTCTGTTAAGGACCAACCAGATGTTTGACTATGTGTACGAAGAGCCATGGATTTTGGATTTTCAGAACCGAAGCTCTTAATAATCTTAGCCCACAACATACGAGCTGCACGCATTTTCGCTACTTCCATGAAGTAGTTTTTACCGATTGCCCAGAAGAAGGACAACCGTGGGGCGAATTTATCTACGTGAAGGCCTGCATTTACACCGGTACGGATGTATTCAAGGCCATCGGCCAAGGTGTAACCTAATTCGATATCTGCCGTAGCACCTGCTTCTTGCATATGGTAGCCAGAAATGGAGATACTGTTGAATTTAGGCATGTACTGAGAAGTGTACGCAAAGATATCACCGATAATGCGCATGGACGTAGCTGGAGGGTAAATATAGGTATTACGCACCATGAATTCTTTCAAGATATCATTTTGGATTGTACCAGCCATAACCTTTTTATCAACGCCTTGTTCTTCACCAGCTAGGATATAGAACGCCATGACAGGCAATACGGCGCCGTTCATTGTCATGGATACGGACATTTGGTCGAGAGGAATACCGGAGAACAGAATTTCCATATCGAGGATGGAGTCTACCGCAACACCGGCTTTACCAACGTCACCTACTACGCGCGGATGGTCGGAGTCATAGCCACGGTGTGTAGCAAGGTCAAAGGCAATGGACAAACCTTTTTGGCCCGCTGCCAAGTTACGACGGTAGAACGCATTAGATTCTTCTGCTGTGGAGAAACCAGCGTACTGACGTACTGTCCAAGGACGAGTTACGTACATTGTGGAATAAGGTCCACGCAAGAATGGAGGTACACCAGCCATGTAGTCAAGGTGTGTCATTCCTTCATAATCCATCTCTGTGTAGAGAGGTTTTAGTTGGATTTGCTCCATTGTCGTATTATATAAATCTTCAAAGCTTTTTCCTGTTTCTTTTTGAAGTTCAGCAAGCCATGCATCGCGAGATGTTGCGGACTGCGTACCCAAGCCAAGAGAGGAGAAGTCTGGATTTTTAAACATGAGCTCACATCCCTTTCTTATCTTGTAACGTATGTAAGATTTCGTAGCAATTTGCACGAACGGAAATGAAGTCGTCTACGCCAGCTTCACGGTATACAGGCTCAAGGTCCTTAGGAGGCGCCCCTGCCAAAATAACTGTTACATTCGGCATAGTTTCTTTCAACTCTTTAGCGAGTGGTGGTACTAATTCTGGATATGTATCATCTGTGGAACAGATAACGACAACATCGGCACCACTTTCACGAGCAGCCTTCGCCGCATCAGCCGTTGTTTCATGTCCATCATTTTTAATAACTTCAAAAGCACCTACTTCGAAGAAGCCTGTGGAGAAGTCCGCACGAGGTTTATGTTGAGGGATTGGGCCCATATTAGCCAAGAATACCTTCACATTGTCTTTCGTACGTTGTTTATACGCTTCCGTGCGCATGCGAAGGGCTTCGAATTGTTCAGTCCAGCGATGTGCTGTAATTGGTTCGATTGTTTCAGAAGCAATATCACCGGCATCTAAAGCCTTACGGATTTGACGGATTGTCAATTTTTGTAATGCACCAAGCTCAATAAGTCCAATCAACGCACCTGGTTCTGTTGTACTTGCTTCTAGAGTAGCCTGTGCTTTCACAACCGCATCAGCCTCTGCACCTGCCAAGTACTCATCAATTTGAGCAGCACGTTTTTGACGCAATGTTTCTTGATTTTCTGGTTTTGGATCAAGCAATTCTTCCGTCATGTTCGCATACATGTTGTTACCAACTGCAACGTCCTTACGGAATGCAAGGTTCTTGAAGCGTTCTTCGAGGATTGCTTTCACTTGAGCTTGAGGATAGCCTTCTTTCAAGGCTGCAATAATGCCTCCTTTAGACTCGATGGTTTGGAACTCAGCCCAAATTTTTTCACATAGTTCAGCAGCCAATGTTTCCACGTACCAAGAACCGCCTACAGGATCCACAGGTTGACGCAACTCGAATTCAGTTTGCAACATAACTTGGATGTTACGGGCAATACGGCGAGAGAAATCATCCGCTTTGCGAATTGGTTGGTCAAATGGAGATACTTCAAGGCTGTTCAAACCGCCTACAACGCCAGAGAATGCTTGTGTCGTATTACGCAACAAGTTTACATATGGGTCGTATACAGTTTTTGTGAAAGCAGATGTTCTGCCGTGTACATGAACGGCGCGGTCCGCTTCTTCAGCACCGAAAGCTTCCATAATACGAGCCCAAAGTACGCGTAAGGCACGTAATTTAGCAATTTCCATAAAGAAGTTAGCACCTAAGGAGAATGTGAACATCAAGCTCTTCGCGATGGTGTGAATGTCGATGTTACGTTGTGCTAATTGACGCACGTAGCACACAGCCGTTGCCAATGCATAGGCAACCTCTTGCACATCGTTAGCGCCGCCATTAGCGTATACATCGCCGGATACAAGCACTGTTTTAAGCTCTGGTGCCTGTTCTTTAGCCCATACAACAGTATGTGCCATTTCATCAAAGGCTGTATCTAAGGAAATGTGCAAAGCACCGTCTTTCGCCATAACGCCGATAGGGTCAGCACCAACGAGACCTTTCAAGTCAGACGTTTGTTTTTTAGCGCCTTTCACTGTAGCCGCTAACATGCCAAGCAAGATGGCTGCAGAAGCACCAGTTTCAATGTACAAAGGGTTTTCCTTCAAATTGAAGCGGTCGATTAATTGTTTGCAGTCATCCATGGTGGATACAGATGTACCACCAACGCCAACAGATGCGCCTACTTGCACGTCTTGATCATGACGTGTTGCTTCATCGAGGCGGATATTGTGAATAGTGCCACCTTTTACAATCTCGTATAAACTTGCATGATTAGCATCTTTAGGCAAAGAGTCATCTACATATTGGGATACACCCCAAGAGTCTTTAATATAACCACTTGCCTTAGTGCCACGTAAGAACTCACCTGCCCCAGGGTATACGCCCTTTGGAATTGCTTCTGCATGCAATGCAGGTGTGTAAATCGGCTGCAACGTAATACCTTCATAGGTTTTCGTGAACATCTTCTTGTGGAAGTCGCCACCCTTTAACGCCTTTTCAACCTCTGCCTGCCATTGTTCATACGTAGGTTTCTCAAATTCATCAAAGGATACAGGAGCTAATAGATCGCGTTCAGCATCCTTTGAAGTCTTTTTGTCAGACATATATGTGCCTCCTTTTCAACTCGAAACCATACCGAGAAACAGCGCACCGTACCTACAATTGTTATGCTTATACACCACCAAAGCTTTCCTATCTATGGATCACATCAACCTCAAATCTGTGTCCATCAGTTTACTAACAATAAAGCCTGATGTATATGCTCAACAGTCACTTTCAAGGGCAACAAAAAACGTGCCACCCAAAAGTGACACGTAAGGTTCCTTGTTGAAAAGTATGCCAAAAAAACACTGAAACCAGCATACCTCAATCCCCTTCCTATCGCTCGTAGGTACATAACGGTGATTATCAAATAGGCAGTTCTCCTGGCTCGGGCTCATCGCCTTACTTTCGCCTTCCCAGATTGCTCCAGTGACATTTTTGAAAGCAGGCTCGTCCTTACAGTGGCGGGACCGCATCGGCTTGTACCGATTTCTCTATTAAGTCTTGCGACACCTATTCTCTATATTCGTTGTTCTAAGTCCAATATAGTGTAAGATTATGCACAAAGTCAATGAACATAACAGTTAATCATAAGTATCAAATTTTAGGTTATAACTAATGCATATTTAAAATGATAAAAACTCATCACTTTCAAATATACGTATTCATCGCTATCAAATATACGTATTCATTGTCTGCAAATCGAGTTATAAATCGAGTACAAATCATCATAAAATCTAAGCCTACGCACAAATGCAAACACAATGCGTGATATAATGTATACAATCACAAGGAGGCATTATGGAGCATACAAGTAAAAAAGGTCTAATAACAGCCCTTAGTTGCTATATCATCTGGGGCTTACTCCCTCTCTATTGGGCATTATTAAACCATGTTTCACCATATAATATACTGGCACAGCGCATTATCTGGTCAGGCATTTGCATGGCCATCGTCGTATTTGGCCTACATTTTAAACAGTTCAAAAAGGACTTTCAATTACTAAAAGAACAGCGTTCACAACTATTACTACTGTTGATGGCATCAGTCATCATCAGCGTAAATTGGTTTACCTACATTTGGGCCATCGCCAACAACCAAGTTATGGACACGAGCCTTGGCTATTACATCAACCCACTCTTCAATGTGGTGTTAGGTGTCATCCTATTTAAAGAGGTTCTATCTGTACCAAAAAAGCTAAGTGTTCTCATCGCTACCATCGGCATCGCCTTGCTCACCTATCAAGTGGGATCCTTGCCGTTAGTGTCGATGATCCTCGCCGTTTCCTTTGGCCTCTATGGGGTCGTCAAAAAGAAACTACTCATCTCTCCCTTTACGAGCATCGCCTTTGAGGCTTGGCTATTAACACCGCTAGCCTTACTCTATACGACCATGATCGATAATACAGTATGGTCCTATTTCAGCACAGACTGGTATACGTCCATGCTACTCATAGCCTGCGGTCTAACAACATCGGTTCCATTGGTGCTATTCTCCTATGGCGCTCAACTATTGCCGCTCAACCTACTAGGCTTCCTACAATATGTCTCCCCTACCATTGCCTTGTTGCTAGCTATTTTCTACTTTGGTGAAAGCTTTGGCACACCACAAATGATCGCCTTTGGTTGTATCTGGATAGCCTTAGTGTTGTTCTCATTATCAAATCAAATTACAACCATTAGAAAAATGTAGTTAAGTACAAGAGAGCGTATGCCATCTGCATGCAATCTCATAAACCATTTTAGAAACTATATCTAACCTATAAACTCATAAAAGCTGTATCAAATGATATCCTCATTCGATACAGCTTTTTTATATAATACTTACATTAACTTATGCTTATATAATACTTACACTAAGTTACGCTTATATGATGCTCATACTTATATTAACTCATATATAACGTATCCGTCTTAATCCGTATTAACTCTATTGATCCAATTCATTCATATTGGTTGTATTCATATTGGAAATGTAACGGTTATAGGCCTCAACCATATGTTTATAATCGTTATCTTGTTTGGATCCCATATAAGTACGAATGGCACCAATCGTAGAGTTTACAGAAGTCTTAACAGTGTCATACTGAGGGCTAGCAATACCATTCGCTAAATCACCAATAGCTTGTAGCTCTTGATTGATAGCATTTACATCTGGTTCTTTTTCACTATCTAGCTTTTCTAGGACTGCAGTAAGTCGCAAAGAAACCTCTTGTGCAGCGGCTGCATTTTTCTTACCTGCATCACGCAATTGTTGTAATCGTTGTTGCAATCGGTCCGTGTTAATCTTATGCATTAAATTATCAAAGTCAGCATAAATAGGAATAAATTGTTCATACAACTGAACATATTTAGGTCCTAATTGTTGCTCCTTAGCATAGTTATCTGTAGTATACCCTTTAGATTTATAGTATGCGTCAAGTTCTTCCGCAACCGGTGTAATTTCGTTCAATTTTGAAAGTAGCTTATCTAAAGGCTCCTTCATTTCATCATACGGAATACCTGCTTGCTTAGCCTCTTCTAATTCTTTTTGTAGCTGTTTAAAGTTCGGTGCATTAAATACAGTTAAATGCTGCCCCGCTTTTAACTCATTAAGAGTTGGCCTATTCGCATAATCAAACATTACCGCCATGCGGTTAAATCGGCTTATGGCTTTCACATATTGATTAAATAACTGTACCTGATCCTGCTCAGACCGCTGTGCAATTTCCTTGCGACTCTGTTCAGTGCCCTGCCATAGCTCCGACATACTACAACCGCTCAACAATAAGGGGGATGTCAATGTGGCCGCACACAACACAGCCATTGCAATCCGTTTACCCAATGGTTTCATGATGAATTCTCTCCTTTCATCAATATACAACCCGATTTATATACCTTAATTATATACCAATATGATTTATATAAATAGAATTAATGCATATAAATCATATATCTATTTTGTCAAGTGACTAATAGAGTCAGGGGTGACCAATGGTCACCCCTGTTTTCCTTTATATACGGTTAGACTAGAAATATAAGAAATATAACTCCTGTCAATTGTTTTATACGTGTACACGTGTTACTATAAAAGGAGAGCATATGAAAGATAAAGATCTACTAAAACTGCTACTCAAAAACGGCTGGAAGGATGTACGGCAACGCGGCAGTCATCATCGTTTGAAAAAGGATAATCAAGTTGAAGTAATTGCCGTACACGGAAAAGATGTACCTGTCGGCTTATTAAATGCAATTTTAAAACGTACAGGACTAAAATGAGGAGGATCTATGAAATTTATATACCCTGCTATAATCCATGATGATGCTGATGGTTTCTGGGCTGAGTTTCCAGACTTAGAATATACTAGCAGTACTGGCTCAACGCTAACAGAGCTCGTAACTAATGCCCAAGAGGCTATGGAATTGTATATTCTAGGAGCTTTAGAAGATGGAGAAAGCTTACCTACACCTACATCTATTCGCAACTTACCTTGTACGGATACAACGTATCCTACATTAGTACAAACAGATATTGATTTAGCTAAAAATAGTAAATCCGTAAAGAAAACCTTAACAATTCCTGCCTGGCTAAATGATCGAGCATTAGCTAAAGGAATTAATTTTTCTCAGCTTTTACAAGAAGCATTAGTAGAGAAAACAATGTGAATGTAAATTTACATCATCAATTGCTCAGCAAAATTAGGACTATTGTCCACGCAATAACTGCAAAGGTGAGTATTATGATACAAAGCATCCACAGAATTATTACGAAATAGAGCAATAATTTTAGTACATATAGCACATCAAACCATATGCTATGGCGATCTTCTAATCGCGCCATAAATTCGGAGAGATGGCGCACCAAAAATGGAACCTTCACATTAGGATTTAGCTTCTTCCAGTACAGCATAATATACGGTATTACAAAACATCCTACAAAAACTAAGTATGTAAGGAATAGAGGTGTTTCTATATTATGTTGGGACATAAACCCTGACCAGTCTACGACCATTAGACCACCAAGGTATAGAAAAACAAACCAATATATAAATCCTATCGCCTTTATAATAAGGCGAATCATCTGTTTCACATCCATGCCTATAATCCTACTAATGTTTTAAATCGCGCATTATTGTGAAAGCGTTCAAAATGGTCTTGTTCAGCGGCCACAGCTTTCACAGATGGATCAATGTTAATTGCTTTTTCAAGCCAATCAAGGGCCTTCGTATCATTCCCTTGGTCTGCATAAATGGTAGCAATACCGTACACAGACCAGGTGTTACTAGGGTCCTTTTCTAATACCTTTTCAAACCATTGTTTAGAATCGTTCAACTGGCCTTGTAACTTGTATACCATAGCCATATTGTAGTAATTCGCTACATTATTAGAATCTAAATCATAAGCCTTTTTAGTATCTGCTAATCCTTTAGCTGTGTCCCCATTTAACGCCATAGCAAAGCCACGGATGGAATAAGCCTCAGCATTATTAGGATTATCCTTAATAGAAGCTGTTGCCTCCTCGATGGTTTTCGCATAATCGCCAGAGGATAGAGCCTGCTTAGCTGCCATTACGTGAGCATCTTGACCTTGATCTTTTTTAGCTTGTTCGTTAGCTGTTGTTGTAGGTTTAGTGTCTTGCGGGGTCTTAGTCTCTGTGCCACAACCTAATAGGCTAAGCAAACAAATACATAATAGAATATATTTCATACAATACCTCTATATTATCTATATAATACAACCACATTATGTCGTATATATTCATTATTTAATATGATTACAATATGTAGTAGTAACTTATAATTTATTTAATACCATTACAATTATACCAAAACTATATACAAAAAAGGACGAGCCGCAACTCGTCCTTTTTCGTTATATGGTAGGTAATGTTATAAATCTTATTGTTTTGCTTTAGAGCAACGGTCTAATAGGAATGCAACGCCTACGAATGGGATGCCACCGCTTTCACCAAGACCAATTTCACATGTGGAACTGGAGCTTACGCCTAGTGTTGCGCCGTATTCAGCAATTTCACCAGCAAGGTCTTTTGTAGCAGCTTTGTTAAGTTCTGGTGTGAAGAAACCTTTTTGACCAGCAAAGCCGTCGCATGCGAAGGATTTAATGTTGAATACATGGTCTGTACATAGACGAGCCAAGTCTTCGATGTATTGGGATTTATTCAAGGATTTAATCTTACATTGTTTATGTACGATTACGCGTTCATCGCATTTTTCAATGTCGAGATGAGGCACTACGTATTTGCACAAGAATTCAGAAATATCGTTGATTTCTAAGTCTGGCATGTGTTTAAACGCATGGTTGAAGCATGCACTATGGTCAATCACGATTGGATATTTACCATTTTGAGATGCTTTCATCAATGCATCATGCAAGTCCTTAACAGCACGTTCGTGAACGTCATCGTAGTTTTCAAAGCTCAAGCCACAGCAGAGGTTTTCGATATGTTGAGGATAGATAATATCAATGTGAGCCTTGTTGCAGAGGCTTTCTACAACTTGTTGCAAGCTGCGATCATCGTCATAACCTTGGTTAGGTTTGAATGCGCGGTTCGCACAAGTACTGAAGTATACAACCTTTTCAAAGTTAGTAGGTTTAATGCGGTTTTTCAATTTATAGCGATTAGCCTTAGGCGTTGTTTTAGGTACATACGGTGTAACACCTGTTACGCCATGTAAGCCTTCAGTAATCTTAGAAATCGCTTTTTGTGTAATGATAGAGCCCGCAATACCTTCAAGACTTACACCAGCACGGCACATTTGAAGTGTTGTGGAGAAGTTATCGTAGATTTTCTTAGCCAATTCTGGTGCAGGTGGATCGATGCGACGCATGGACAATGCGATTTGAGCAGTATCGATGCTGAGTGGGCAAAGACCTTTACACATAGAGCAAGCAGCACAGGTATCTACGCCGAAGTATTCGTAACCTTTTCTAAGTTCAGACGCCAATGTGAAGTTACCTTCGTTTTCAAGGCGTTTAGTTTCGCGTAACAATGCGATACGTTGACGTGGAGTCAATGTTAAGTTACGACTTGGACAATGTTTTTCACAGAAACCGCATTCCATACAAATTGTGAAAGCATCATCGATAACGCATTGAGCTTTAAGGTTTTTCTTGTACACATCTGGGTCATCAGTAATCATAACATCAGGGTTCAAGATGCGTTCAGGGTCAAAGATGGCTTTGATGCGACGGTTGATTTCGTACGCTTTTTTACCCCATTCCATTTCAACGAATGGTGCTACCATGCGGCCTGTACCATGTTCAGCTTTCAAAGAACCACCGAAACCAGATACGCGTTCGGACATTTCTTTTACCAAGTCGCCGAAGTTCTTAGTATCTTTAGGGTCGCTAAAATCAGGTGTAATGTTAAAGTGAACGTTACCAGACAAAGCATGACCGAAGATTACGCCACCGTCTACGAAATCGTATTTGTGGAATAATTCAGTAAGCATTTCGATGCCTTTAGTGAAGTCTTCGATTTGGAAGCAAACGTCTTCTGTGATAACAGTAGTGCCTTTTCTACGTTGACCACCAACGATTGGCAAGATACCTTTACGGATAGCCCACCAGGAATCGTATTCCTTAGGATCTTGAGAGTAAAGACTTGGGATAGCTGTTGGGATGTCTTTCAATTTATCTTTAATGAAAGCTAGATTTTCATCTACAGTTTCTTTGGAATAGCTTTCAGTTTGGAACAAGATAGCGCTTGTACCTTCTGGCACTTCACGAACGAAGTCTGGTACATTTTCAAGAGTTTGAACGGCTTTTAGGGATTGATAGTCCATCATTTCTGCAGCAACAACCTTATCGCGGCCCATATTAGCCAAGGCTACAACGGCCAAGGATGCATCGTTCAATGTTTTGAAGAACATGAGACCGCAACCTTTATGAGGTACGTCTTCAACAGTGTTGTACACGATTTCAGATACGAAGCCCAATGTACCTTCAGAACCGATAAACAAGTGATTGATGATGTCGATGATGTCTTCGAAATCAACAAGGGAGTTCAAGCCATAGCCTGTAGTATTTTTGATTTTGTATTTGTGATGAATCAAATGAGTCAATTCTTCGTCGGCTAAGATTTCTTTGCGCAATTGCAAGATTTCTTCTACCATTTGAGGTTTTTCACGAAGGAATTGTTCAATGGATTTTTTGTCCGATGTATCAAGAACAGTACCGTCTAGCAATACAACGCGGATGGAACGGATTGTTTTATAGGAGTTTTGAGCCGTACCACAGCACATACCAGAGGAGTTATTGTTCAAAATACCACCTACTAATGCTGTTGCAAGCGTAGCAGGATCTGGACCGATTTTGCGGTTGTATGGTTTCAACAAATCGTTTGCATCAGAACCGATAACACCACATTCGCATTTTAAAGCCTTGCCATCGTCGATAACTTCCATTTTTTTGAAGCCATCATTACATACGATGAGCACGTCTTCACTGGAACATTGGCCAGATAACGAAGAACCAGCTGCACGGAATGTAAATGGTGTGCCGCATTGTTGGCATAAACGAATAAGGCGTCGTACTTCCCGTTCATCCTCAGCCTTTACAACAACCTTTGGTAAATAACTGTAACAGGACGCGTCAACGCCATATGCATAACGACGTAAATGATCGGTATACACACGATCTTTACAAATCTCTTTTGCCTCCTTGGCAAAACGTTCATAATCTCTAGTAAGCGTACTCACTTATATTTCCTCCTATCCTCTCTTAAGGAATATATCTTATATTGTCTTATATTTAGTATACGCCGTTCTCATTCTCACTACTATAATTATGCATAAATTATATGTCTTCTAACAATTCTCGATATGCACTGTGTTTTTATTTCTTTAGTTGAAAGTGCATCTCAATAGCATTATCATGTACTCATCTTTTCATATGTTATATTAAAACTATTTTATTTACTAAGTATATTCATTACGCCATAACAAATGAGTACTAAACATCCCATAAAACATGAGTTACACTGCATATAATTCTATAGTAAATAGTTTACAAAAATTATGCATAAATTTGGTATAATTAATTTATTTCATTTTTCTTATTCTCATTTATATTTAGTTATGACTTTTACTCATACCTTTTTAAATTGCCTACCTAATATAACCATTAACAGTTTCTTTACATATAAAAAGCCCTCTAGTAATAACTCTTTCGAGTAACCACTAGAGGGCTTATATTATCCAAGAATACCAGATTTAAGAATAAGGCGTACCGCTAATGCAAAAACGGCAACACTCATAAGGGCAAGGATGGATTTTGCTTTCAAACGTTTAGCGATGCGCGCCCCTGCTTGGGCACCAAAAACGGCACCAATACTGGTAGGGATGGCGATGCTAAAGACGATATGATTTTCGATTAAATGTGTTATAACGCCGATCATTGTAGATACAGCAAGGATGGATTGGCTTGTAGCTGTAGCCATATGGGTAGGAAATCCCATGAGATAAATTAGGGCCGGCACATGAATAAGGCCACCACCAATACCAAAGATACTGGAGATAAAACCTACAAAAAAGCTAATGCTAATGCCAATAGGCTTGCTATACGTTAGCTGATCAAGAGTAAGGCTTTCTTCCTTCCGCTCCCCTTTTTTGAAGTTCTTAAATCCAATCAAACCAGAAGCGCATAGCATAAAGCACCCAAAGGCAAACATAAAGCCTTGTCCAGAAAACCAACCAGACATTTGGGCCCCTAAAATAGCACCTGGTAAGGTAGATAAACTAAAGACTATGGCCGCACTGATATGTACCTTCTTCTGCTTAATATACGCAATAGATCCAGAAACGGCGTTACACATAACGGAAAAGAGTGATGTCCCTACAATCATAGATGGGGACCACTCCGGGAACCAGTACATGAAGAGAGGAACGAACACAAGGCCCCCTCCGGCACCGATGATGGTGCCTAGCATAGCCGCTAAAAAGCCGACTATGGTAAAGAATATATAAAATACTATAATGTTATCCAGCATAATAAGGTCTCCCTTTACTTAGATTGGAAATATCTCTTTGCTATAACTAATTCGATTGGAAAAAGTCTTTCGCTGCTTTTAATCGTCCTCGTTCACAAGAGACTTGTAGCTCGTCACCTGGTTCAAGTTTCACATCCCCAAGAGGTACAATGTAGGTACCATTGCGACGAATACTTACGATTAATGTGCCATCTGGCAATGCCAAGTCTTGTAACTGCACCTCTGTATAGTTTGCTACTACAGGCACCTTAGTTTGGAAGAAGGTTTGCACTGATTCTAAATGGCTTTGACCGGTCATGGCTTGCAATAAGGAATCGTAAATTGGCGGCTCTTTTAACAACTCTGCCACAAGGTATGCCACAAGTGTAACAATACCGATAGCATAAATATTTGAGAAGCTATTCGTCATTTCAAGGACGAGCAATATCGCCAAAATCGGAGTTCTCATCGCAGCTGCTAGCATACCACCCATGGCACAGATGACGAATTGAGGTACAAAATCAGGAGAAATGAGGCCTAACGTTGAAAGTACGCTTTCACAAAAGGCACCTGCTGAGGCCCCTATAACGAGCATAGGCAAGAATATACCGCCTTGCGCACCACTGCCATAGCAGAAGGTGGTAAGTAAAATCTTACCTAATACGATGCCCCCTAAGAGTAATACGCCATGCGATTGAAAGGCTAACTGGCCCACAAGATCATTGCCACCACCCAAGAGGAGCTGAGAATCAAAGCCGATGGCCGCTACGGCCACAAAGGTAAGGGCTAATTTCAAGAACCGAGAGCATTTGAGCCATTCAAAGAACTTCTTGAATGCGAAGATCATGCGACAGAATAGCACCCCACAGAGCCCCATGATAACGCCCACCATAAGCAGTACAGGAAAGTACTCAATAGGAACCCCTGAGGTTACCGAAAATCCAAGGGCCGGTTCTAGGCCGAAGATACTAACCGTAATGTAATTAGAAATCAAGGTAGCTACAAATGTAGGTACAACGAGATACGGATAAAAGCTTTTATGGACCTCTTCAAAAACGAACATCGCCCCCGATACGGGCGCACTAAATGCAGCCGTTAAGCCTGCCCCTGCACCAGCAGAGGTTAAGATGCGCTGCTCACGCAGTCCTGAATTCATCCAATAGGACACAATCTTGCCGGCAGAGCCACCAATTTGTACGGCTGGGCCTTCACGACCTACAGAAAAGCCTGCAAACCCAGTCAATACACCACCAATCATCTTGGAAGCTAAAGTCCGATACGGCTTCATATCAAAGAGCCCTAGCATTTCCCCTTCGATTTGAGGAATACCAGAACCACCAGACAATGGAGCCCATGCGAGCAATCGATCTACGATAAAGGCAAAGATGACCATCACCACAAGCCATCCTATGACCCACTCTAGGGTAATGCCATCCATCAAATGCCAACGAATATGCTCAGATTCAAGGATCAAATAGCGGTAGGTAGCACCACAAAAGCCTGCAATCACACCCACAAGAGCGCCCTTCGCAATGAGCTCCGTCAACAACATACGATTCATGGACATATCTGCTAAGGTAGAACTGCGCTTATTAAATTTCCATAGCTTCATAACATTCCTCCTTAGCACTGACCAAATCTGGCTTATTATCTAAAAACATACATACAACCAAACTATGTATTCATATCCTTAGTATACTTATGTAAACCACCATTTTCAAGAAAGGATTACGTATAAAACAGCTATCTCACTAAACGTAAAATTAAAAATCCAAATAACAAGACAATAGATAGCTCTTCAAACGCAAAGCTAGCCACCTCGAAAACGAGATGGCTAGTTTTGTTAAGCAAGTGTGTAAATGTATTTTCTTTACATATTCGGAGGCATCTGAAATATGTAAAGATTCTAAAGATGTAAAGTTCTTAGGGCTAGAGCTAGGCATCATTTAGACTATTAGATTATTTAGACTAGCAAAATATTTAGACTAGTCTAAATATTGATACCACATTATAGTATTAAATCCTATACATCATGAAACACTATATGCTAGCAAATCCTAAAATTCCTTAGAATATGGATTCATAGATACTAATGATTTCTTCCATAGATGCATCCCGTGGATTACCAGGTGTACATGCATCGTTGAAAGCAGATTCAGCGAGGAATGGAATGTCTTCTCGTTTTACGCCAGCTTCGCTTAATGATTTAGGAATGCCTACATCGTCAGCTAGTTTTTGGATCACATCGATAGCTGCTTGACGATATGTTTCTTGATCCATGCCGTCTACGTCAGGAACGCCCATAACGCGAGCGATTTCACGATATTTCTCGCCTGTAGCTGGAGCGTTAAATTTCAAGACTGCTGTTAACAGCATGGCACACGCTTTACCATGAGGGATATCATACACAGCACTCAATGGATGTGCCATGGAGTGAACAATGCCGAGGCCTACGTTGGAGAAGCCCATACCTGCAATATATTGACCAAGGGACATGGCTTCACGACCTGTGAAGTCACCAGCTACGGCGCTACGCAAAGAACGACCGATAATTTCAATAGCTTTCAAATGAAGCATATCAGTGAGTTCCCATGCACCTTTTGTAATATAACCTTCTACGGCGTGAACAAGAGCATCCATGCCGGTAGATGCGCAAAGACCTGTTGGCATCGATGCGGACATATCAGGATCTACAATGGCTACGATTGGGATATCATGAGGGTCAACGCAAACGAATTTACGATTCTTTTCAACGTCTGTAATAACGTAGTTAATCGTAACCTCTGCTGCCGTACCAGATGTAGTAGACACAGCAATAATCGGCAAGCATGGATGTTTCGTAGGTGCCAATCCTTCAAGGCTACGCACATCGCTGAACTCAGGATTTGTAATAATCGTAGCAATAGCTTTACTTGTATCGATAGCACTGCCACCGCCTACAGCAACGATAGCTTCAGCACCTGCCGCCTTACAAGCAGCCACACCAGATGTTACGTTTTCAATGGTTGGATTTGGCTTAATATTATCATATACATCGTAAGCAATGCCTGCCGCATCAAGTAGGTCTGTTACCTTTGTAGCCACCTTAAACTCAAACAAATCAGGTGTAGACGTAACAAGAACCTTTTTAAAATGGCGATTCTTAATTTCGTTCACAATCTCCTGAATCGCCCCTTGCCCAAAATAGGACGTACCGTTCAACATAATTCTCCGAGCCATATACATTCACTCCTAACGAATAAAAAATAAACCGATAGAGAATAACTATAATAAGTAATTCTCTATCGGTTTATTAAAATCCTTGAAGCTGTGTTATGTATACACTATATAGTTTTATACAGAATGTAGAATACAAAAATTTCAATCTTACATGCCTCTACTCATTTTCATGAGCAAGATTCGTTTCACAGATTCATCGAGTCGTTCTTTAGAGATTCGGCCGTCTTTTACAGCTTTCATAAGGCCATTGTACGCCTCTTGCATGTGTTCGTACTCGTGGCATACGAGCAAGATATCGCTACCAGCTAAAATAGATTGAACCGCCATATCACCGAAGGTGTAGTGTTTAGCGAGAGCACCCATATCCATATCATCCGTTACGACAACACCGTTATAGCCCATATCCTTGCGCAACCAGTCTGTAATGATAGTCTTAGATAGACTAGATGGATGGTCTGGATCGATTTGAGGGTACATCGCATGAGACACCATAATTGCATATGTATTCGGTTTAGACTGTTTAACAAGGTCTACAAACACCTTCGTATCTTCATTCAGCAATGTTTTCTTAGATACTGGCACAACACTGGTATCAGCATGTAAATCCACGTCTGTTTTACCAATACCTGGGAAATGTTTGTAAGAATACCACAAGCCCGCTTCATCATAGGCCTTGCCTACTGCACTGGCATAGCGTACGACCTCATCAGGATTCGTACTAAAGGAACGACCATAGGTCAAGCCCAAGTCCGCTACAGGAGCAAAGTTAATATTGAATCCCAAGTCTTTAAGTTCCGTACCAGACTGTTTGGCCAAGGATACCGCCTGCTCAATAGGTTCCTTACCTAACTCTTCTGCAGGAGGAACCTTGATGAGCTGATCCTCCATGCGCGCCACGGCACCACCCTCTTGGTCGATACCGATGAATAATGGCGTTAAACCGGCGCTTTTACCAGTTTTATTAATGTCTGCAATGAGCGATTTCACTTGATCTTTAGATTCCATATTCCGGTCAAACAAGATAATGCCTCCTACGCGGTACTCATTGATCATAAACTTAGCATCATCGTTCAAGGTCTTGCCGTGGATACCAATCATCAACAATTGCCCCACCTTGTCTGCGTCAGACATATTAGCCACTAATTTGTCCACCTTTTCCTCTGGTGAAAGCTCGCTCTGAGCCACAGACTCATAGGTTACAGGCTCATCCTTAGAAGTAAATGGATTATGTAAACCGCAACCCGTTGTAAGCGCCAACGCGCCAATCATCGTAGCTGCTACGATACGTCGAAACATATATACCTCCAAAATCTCTAAAAAGTATTATGTATAGTATATCAAATAATAAAGACAACCCCAAAACGCCAATACATCTCATGAATCGTTAGCGCAAAAAAGACTATTACCCAAAACCTACGAATATATACCGTATTGGTTTGAAGTAATAGTCTTTATATGAGTTAAGGGCAAACTTACACTTAACTGTTGCTTAGTCTTAAATTTTACTTAATCTTAAGTTTTGCTCAGTTTTAAATTTTACCTTGCTCTTTCATTTCTGCTAAAAGCTTTACAATACGAGGTCCACAGCCTTTACCACCGCAAGCACCCGTGCCAGCACGTGTTGCCTCTTTTACCTCAGGAAATGTATGAGCACCATTCAAAATGGCTTCCTTAATCGTTTTACGTGTAATGCTACGGCATGTACACACCTTTATAAGCTTGTCCAGAATTGCCTCTGGCACTTGGTTTTCTTCAAAATCCATATATATTCCTCTTCTATTCACTTGAATATCTTTATACTAACTTATACACAGCATCAATAGACTTATGGTATTACATACTACATTATGTATAGTATTAAATACTTCATTATATATAGTATTTATCACTACTTTATGTTCAGTAATTAACACTGCTTTATCTACGATATACTAAAACACTGTTATATCGAAAAATTACGATTTCTACACTCAGTATATCATATTATGAAAACTATATCGATAGTTTTTAATATAAATATATCGATACCAATTATTTTAAAGCAGTCCCTATCCAAATATAGTTATACGACAACTAGCAATAATCATACTGCAGTTAAAATCTACTAACAAGAAAATCCAACACTAAAAAAGATTAACATAAGGCACATATAATAGAAAAGAGATCAACATAAGGCAGATATACTAGAAAAAGCCTTTACCATAAAGGAATTTCCTATACGGTAGAGGCTTTTTATATGTCTAGTATATCCATTAGCATATACAGTTACGGAAGCGGCTTTCACCAAATACATTTATAAAATCGTCCCAATGATGGCAAAGAAGATTTTAAAAATCGTTTGTTGCAATGGACGAATAATCATAGAAATAATTGGTGTATTAATAAGGATGATAAAGAAAATTAAATTGACCATCCCTAATTGATAGTATTTCATCTGCCATTCCACAGGTAGCCATGGCAATATGATATTAAACCCTGGCAACGGAGGGAATGGAATTAAACAGAACAGAGAGATACCAATGCTATACAGGATGATATATTGCAAAACCATATCAAGACCTTGAGTGGTAATAAGGTTTAGATTACCTAGTAATATATATATAAAGGTAAATATAAAGCCTGCAATTAAACCTGCTACAGGTCCAGAAAAGGCAAGCAACGTCATATCTCTGCGAGGATCTTTAAAGTAAGATGGGTTAATGGCCATCCCCTTTGGCCAACCAAAGCCAACAAGAATAATACAGAGAGTACCGATTAAATCAAGATGCGCAAAGGGAGATAGTGTAAGTCGTCCCGCCATGCTTGGTGTAGGATCTCCCAACCACGTTGCCACCTTGGCCTCTGCATAACCATAGATAGAGAAAATAATGATAATAGCCGGAACACTGGCTAATATCTGGATTGGATTAAAATCAAACATAGAACTCCTTTATGAGTTACATAATATATTTATAGATTACATAACATATTCAAAATTACACGAAACATTTAATATGTTACATAGTCCTTTATTGTTTAGCTTCCCATGCGGTGTAGCCATCTTGAATGCAACGAAGGGCATTCAATGTACGAGGATAACCGATGTACGGCACGCATTGGGATGCGATGTTAATCAAATATTGCTTGCTGTTGCCTACGTTCAAATTGCCTTCTACGTGAGCCTTCAGCTGAGGTTCACAGCCACCTTGAGCAGCCAAGAAACAGAAAGTAATCATTTCACGGTGAGCCACGCTCAATCCTTTACGCGTGTAATAGTCGCCGAACATATTAGCAAGCCACTTTTTGATGTGACGTGTATCTTCAGGGCCTTCTTCGTAAGAATGACGTACAGATTCACCAAAGATTTCCACCTGTTTTTCTACGCCCTTTTCAAGACGAGATGTGGCAGTAATTGTACTACGAGACGGATCTACAACAGTTTCCCCGCGATAGTCAAAAATCTTATTTGTGACCTTAAAGAATGGACGCACACGACCGATGCCAAGATATGGCACAGCTTGATACAGGAGCTCTATCACTTCATCGGGAATCAAGCCAAAGTTAAGTGCTGCTGGTAGCATCAACGCATATTCATCGACGGCAGATACACCCACTAATGTGGCAAGGATAGCCAAAAAACGATCCTTTGCAGGCACATTGCGACCCTCTTCGGTAATAACTTCGTCAAAGGCAAAATTATCAAACAATACTTCAAACTCAGGGTCAATATAACCTGCAGGGGCTGCAATATCAGGGAACATGCGCTCCGTATAGGCTTGAGCAAATTCAGATTTAGACATAGGAAACCTCCATAAACAACACTGGTGAAAGCCCAAACGAGCTTTCACCAGCAATAGTTATGTAATTATTACGGCTTGCGCCATCAAATTATAAAGCTGGGAAAGAGAAATCAGTGCCGTATACTTCTTTCCAAGCAGCCAAGAACATGTTGTATTCATTAGAACCAGGAGTGATTTGGTACACTTGACCATCTGGAGAGAAACGATATACAGTATGTAAGCTTGGGTGAACAATGTATTTGAACAATGTAGCTTCACCATATTGGTTGTTATGCATATTCACTACATTGATACCGAATACATAGTTACGGCTACTATCAATACCACTGAATTGGGATGCTTTATCAAAGAAGTATGTTTCAGAACCATTTGCACTGTTTGGAACCTCTGGATAGTTAGCTAAACCATTCCAGTTTGCTGCATTAGCAACACCACCAACTAATAATGTACCGGCTAATACAAATGCGCCTAATAAATTTTTATTCATAATGCTCTCCTTTTTGCCTTAACGGCATCTCACGAACAGGTCATACTCTCACATGACCTCAGTACAATACGTTATATGTATAGTATATCACATTTTATGAAAATATTAGATATATTAAATTACAGAATGTATGCATATGAGATCTTACTAGAGTACGCTACATTAGCGCTTAAGCTTCTCTGCTGTTCTAGCATTAGCGTTATCGATTGCTTCTAACAATTTGTTAAGCAACATACGCATTTGACGGGTTTCTTCAACGTCAAAAATCGGGCCTGCAGCTTCAGACAAGCGACGTGGTATATGAACTGCTTCATCACGTAATGCTTTACCTGTATCAGTAAGGGTTACCATTACTACGCGTTCATCTTGGCGGCTGCGTTTACGCTTTAAGAATGCTTTTGCTTCTAATTTCTTTAAAAGTGGTGTTAATGTACCAGAATCAAGGCGCAATACTTGGCCTAGTTCTTTAACGGACAAATCACCATATTGCCACAATGCCATCATTACGATGTATTGAGTATATGTCAAATTTAACGGATCTAAGTGACTGCGATATGCATTAACAATTTCCTTCGCCACTACATAAAGTGGGAAGCTCAATTGGTTTTCTAATTTCATGTACTCTGCATCAGGTACGTCTTCTTTATGTTTGTAACCTTCGAGTACGCCAATTTCTGCCATATTCTACCTCCATATGCACACAATAATCTACAAATTAATTGTACACAATTCTACAGCAAGCAGTCAACGTAAAAAACCTACTTTGGACATAAATTTTTAAATTTGTCAATTATTTAATATATTTTTTCTTTTTTATTAAAGAAAGTAGTGGCTCTATAGAATTCATGGGGCAAAATTATGACATATAACTACAAAATGATTGATAAAAATTTTTTATATCAGACTTAAGTCTTATAGTTTTAATATCAGAGTTCAGTCTTATAGTATAATAAAGAAAATAACAATTGTATTTCTTGTATTACATTCCCTATCTAACAGGAGGTTACTATGAACACATTAGAATGTATCAAAACTCGTCATAGTACGCGTAAATTTAAGGCAGATCAAGTATCTCGTGAGCTTATCGACCAAGTACTCGACGCTGGTCGCCGTGCCCCATCTGGTGGCAATACACAATTAACACATTTCATGGTCATCACAAACCAAAATGTGCTCAACGAACTAGTAACACTTGTACAAGAGGAATACGGGAAAATGCCGATTACAGAAAATACATTACCTTACATGGTGAATATCATCAAAATGTCCGCAGAAGGCAAGTTTGTATTTAACTATGGCGCGCCTGTACTTATCGTATTGGCTAGCAAACCAAGTTATGCCAACAACTTTGCTGACGTGTCATGTGCAATGCAAAACATGATGCTTGCTTGCAACGAGCTCGACCTTGGCAGCTGCTGGGTTAACCAAATCCGCCATCTTCAAGACAACGAACGCATCCAAGCTAAAATGCGTGAGCTAGGCCTTGGAGAAGACGAAAAAGTCTACGCTAGCTTGGCTATCGGCTATCCAGACTTACCAAACGGCCTTAACCGCCGTGAAATCGAGCCAAAAGGCTACAAAGTGACATATGTAGATTAATGTAACATCAAGAGCTTCGCATATACACAATAAAGCAAAATAAAAGCGCTATCAATTCCACTACTCATACAGAGTTGTTATCAGAATTGATAGCGCTATTTTATTGATTATATTACGTTTTAGCTCATGACATCTTAGCAATCAGATCAGTGGATGAATTTTAATTACTCTTCAAATACGCGTTTACGAGCGGCTTTTACAAGAACGATATCTGCTGCTTCTACAGCAATATCACTGCCTACACCGCCCATGGCGATGCCTACATCAGATTTCTTAAGGGCTGGCGCATCGTTCATATATCTTGATAATCAAATGGATTTTTATATAGAAGATATTTTAATGTTCTACAACCTATGCGCTAGCCACATAATGGTGCGTTAAAATAACTATTTATCATAATTAAAAATAAAATATAGTCGACTTTTAGTCATACATGGTATGATTACAATGACATTTTGTAGAAAGGATGTGTAATGATGTCGATTTTCTCTCCAGCTCCTCATATTGAACGATTACCAGAGGGGCAAATCGATTCCACCTACAAACGTCTTCGCAAAGAAGTCTTTGCAGGTACTTTTATTGGTTATGCTACATTCTATTTAATCCGCCAAAACTTTAGTTTGGCTGTTCCGTACATGATTGCTGAGTACGGCTACACTAAAGCGGATCTTGGTATTGTCATGACCCTCTTATCCGTAGCGTACGGCATAAGTAAATTTGTCATGGGTAATGCGTCTGACCGCTCTAACCCAAAATACTTCTCCACAGTAGGTCTATTGCTCAGTGCTTTAGTTATGTTATTATTCGGCACCTTACCTGGTGTTTTAAGCAGTATTCCTATCATGTGCGTGCTCGCCTTCTTAAATGGTTGGTTCCAAGGTATGGGCTATCCTCCATATGCGAAAAATATGGTAACTTGGTTCTCCCGTTCTGAACGCGGTGCTTGGTGGTCTTGGTGGAACGTATCCCACAATCTTGGTGGCGGTATCATCGCACCTCTTGCTACGTTAGGTATCTATCTATTTGGTACATGGCATAGTATTTTCTTCTTCCCTGCTCTTATTTCTATCGTTTTAGCTGTGGTTACATTCTTCTTGTTGAAAGATACACCTCAATCTTGTGGCTTGCCACCTATCGAAGAATATAAACACGAAACAGTAGCAGCTGAAGTAAATGATGAAAACAAAACTACTTTCAAAGAAATCTTCTACAAATATATTTTGCATAACAAATACTTATGGTATCTTGCAATCGCAAATATCTTTGTATACTTCATCCGTTATGGCGTAGTAAGCTGGGCTCCTACTTATTTGACTGCTGTGAAAGGCTTTACAAAAGAAGGTTCCCGTTGGGCTTACTTCTTATACGAATGGGCTGGTATTCCAGGCATGCTCGTAAGTGGCTATTTGAGTGACCGCGTATTCCGCGGCCGTCGTGCTCCAGCTACCATCTGCTTCATGCTATTCGTTATCTTGGCAATCCTTGTTTACTGGTTCAACCCAGCAGGCAATATCCTTATCGATAACTTAGCACTTATCGCTATTGGCTTCCTCATCTACGGTCCTGTTATGATGATTGGCCTTCAAGCAGCAGACATGGTACCACGTGTAGCAACAGGTGGCGCTACTGGTCTTACAGGCCTTCTTGGTTACCTCATCGGTTCCGCTGGTGCTGGTGCGTTCATGGGTCTCATGGTTGACCTTTATGGTTGGGATGGCGGCTTCGTGGCCCTCGTTGGTGCATGTATCCTCGCTATCGTATTCCTACTTCTCACACTTGGTGACAAATCCCAAGCAAAAGAATAATCTACAACTAATAGTTGTAAGAACCTAAAAACTCCCCTAGTAACACATCATTACTAGGGGAGTTTATTATGTCTTAAAATATATACTGTACTAAATTCTATGCTACACACAAAGAACCATTTAAAACTTTCAAATTATATACGAGACCAAGTCGCGCCAAACCGTGCAGTGCAACGGCTGTAACAGGATCGATGAAACCAAGTACACCTGCACCGATAATGGCGATATGGAATACAATGGACACGATGAGTAAACCTAAATGAGACTGCTTTGTTCCTTTTGAAAGCTCTGATACGGGAGATGCATCATCCACAAGAGAGCCCATCATGAGCGCCACTAAGATAAGCTCCAAGGAACACGGGCATAGTACCAATAACAAGGTTACGGTATGTATGAAATCCTGTGTCAATGCAAAGGAACCCATAGATAATAGCAATACAGCCACAACAATAACAGATGAATAATTGTTAATGCCCTGACGCATAGCAACGAGTTGAGATGGCATGGCAGGAAGCATATCATCATCTAAGGTATAATGTGACTCGCCTGTGATAAGCTGTTCCAAGAAAAAGCCAGCCTGTACGATGAGGCCCACATAGGCCGCCGTATGATAATCGCCAATGGAAATGAGCGCTACCATGGCCACAACAATAAGGAAATTAGCATGGATCTCTAAATGCTTCAAAATACTTTGAACGCTATTAATGAGCAGCGGCAAACCACAAACGAGAACCGTCACCCAAGCCAAGTCAATAACAGGATTGAATGACTCTGTGATGGCATCTAATAGAATAAATAAAACACCTAGCGCCAAAATAGCACCTTGCGTGAACAACGACACCTGCGCCGATAAAGACTGTAAAAATTTCATATAGACCTCTATACACTAGAACCGGCCTTACTTACTCCGGAAATAAAACAAAAACAACACAATATTAATTCAGAACTCTCTATACCTAAATTAATTCAAAACCCTATGAACCTAAATTATTTGATAAATCTATGTACCCATAGGGGTATATCTACAATGTAACCATTATACAAAATATGCGAATTATATACAAATCATTTTTTTCGATAAATGATAAAGAACTACAATTTCTTTATGTAGTACCAAAAGAATAAATTTATAAAAATGACTTCTCCCTTAAGAGCTTTAGTTGAAAGCTCTTATTTCTTTATTAGAAATAGAAAGAACAGGTCCCTAAAAACGACTTAGTTTACTATGGAGGCTTTTAGGGACCTGTTCTTTCGGTTAACTAATATGAAATTAGAGCTTCAACGCCTCAATCCATTCTGCTTCTTTAAAGCCAACGAGTACTTTGTCTTCAAGAACCAAGATAGGACGTTTCACAAGCATACCATTGGATGCTAATAAAGCGAGTTTTTCTTCTTCGCTAAGGTTTGGTAATTTATCCTTCAATTGTTGTTCACGATAAATCATACCAGATGTATTGAAGAATGCTTTTAAATCTTTACCAGATTGTGGATACCACGCAGCAATTTCTTCAGCTGTAGGATTTTCAGACTTAATGTCACGATCTGTGTATTTAATATTATGATCATCTAAGAATTTCTTTGCTTTTTTGCATGTTGTGCATTTAGGATATTCAACAAATAACATAGCGTCTCCTTATAGTAATACATAATGTTATAACGATATATTTATAAGTTAAGTGTACCAAATATATCGAAAATTATCAATATCTCATTGACAGTCTACAGGTTCTAATGCATTACAATGATCAATAGAGCTTAATACTTCCTCCATCCCTGCACTATGCTTTGCGGTACGTAAATCAACATCCATCTGCAACCGCAAGAAATATCCTTCAGAAACATTAAAGTATTTAGCTAAACGTAGAGAGGTGTCTGCTGAAATAGCTCGTGTCCCATTCAAGATTTCCTGAATACGCGAAACAGGCACATGTATATCTTTAGCTAATCGATATGCAGATAGTCCTAATGGCTCCATAAACTCTTCTTTCAATATTTCACTGATGGTAGGTGTTGGAATAAACTTGTCCATATATATTCCCTCTCTATTAATGATAATCTATAATTTCTACATCATAAAAACTATTAATATCTTTCACTTTAAAACATAATCTATACTGGCTATTAATCCGTAAACTATACTGGCCAAAGCGATTGCCTTGCAATAACTCTAATCGGTTACCAGGTGGCCACCTTAAATCCTGTATCGATTCAGCATTATCTAATAATATTAGCTTACGAAGAGCTAATCTTTGTATAAACGGTGAAAAGCGTTTAGAAAAACTCTGATGGTAAACCTTTTCTGTTTCCTTATCTTTAAATCCGATAATCATAGAACCTCTCCTTTGATTATACCTGTTTTACAGGTATAACTCAATAATATATACCTGTATTTCAGGTATATTGTGGAATAACTTTATTCTATAAATGATTTCGGTAAAAGATTTCTCTAAAACAGCACTCAAATCCTACTGTTCTTCTGACTCTATTGGTCACCTATTTCGGAATGTATCTACTTCTAGTCATCACTTGAAGATCAGCAAATATTAGTACTAACTTTTATAATGGCTACAAATATAAAAAGACCTATATTCTCTAGACTCTCATGTGCAAAGTACAGCAGTGAAAGGTTAGAGAATATAGGTCTCTTATAAAATCTATATATTATTTTTCTTAGTATTCATAATACGATTTACATTAGAGCAAGAATGTAAGCCCCATAGCTACAAAGATGGCTGGTAATAGGTTCGCAATACGGATTTTACCAGGCCAGATGAGGTCAATACCGACGCAGAAGATCAGAATAGAGCCCACGTAGGATAGGTTATCGATGGCACTCGGTGTCATCAACGGTGCTGCGATGTGTGCCATAGCGGTAATAATCCATTGAGTAATCCCTACAGGAATAAAGGAGAACAACGCGCCCTTCCCCATAGAGGATACCATAACCATAACGATGATACCGTCGAGGATACCTTTTAATAAGAGCGTTTGGTAATTACCCGTTAAGCCGTCTTGAATAGAACCGAGTACGCCCATGGCTCCCACTGTAAACGTAAGGGATGCCGTAATAAAGGCGTGCGTAAACTGCGGATCACCAGTGTTACCAGTTTTGGCTTTTACCCAGTCACCAAATACCGTGATCCAACGATTAAGGTCGATGAGCTCACCAATTACGGCGCCTGCCACCATGCTAATGATCATCAGCATAGGCCCCGTCGTTTGTATCGTTCCGTTCACGATGACTAGCATATACTGCATAGCACCGCTCATCCCGAGGAGGAGAACAATAATACCGCTCACCATCATGAGCGTCTGTTTCAAATTTTCTTTCATAAACCGGCCGAATGCGAGACCGCACAAGCTACCGGCTATGATAAGGCCAATGTTAATGGCCGTGCCCAAACCAATCATATATTTCCCTTTCTAAATTGTGAAAGTAATAGCTTATTTCATCATCAGTATACCAACTATATCGAAATAAATCAATTTATCGTGGTATACAACCAATCTATGCCGTTATATGGCCCTAGATAAAAACATATAGCAAAAAGCCCCTATCCCGTAAAGGATAGGGGCTTCATGTTGTGTTTATAGCTTTGAGAGAGAAGTATATGAGAGACCCGCTTTGGAGAGAGAGAATATATGTGTTTGTATATAAAGCGGGCCGACATATGATGGAACGCTATCTTTCCATCGACTATAGTGTACACCTTAAAGTGCGGTTTAACACAAGTTCAATTTTGTAAAACCAATCATGTATAAAAACTATTGTTAACTAACGATTATACAAATACGTTACAACCTGTATTAATCCTCAGCGTCTGCAGGCAATCGAGCAATATCTGCGGTCTTATTAATCTCATCAAAACAAGGACAGTCCTTACCGTGATCGTTGATAAGGCCACTGGCTTGCAGATGGGAATAAATAGTAACGGGGCCTACAAACTTAAACCCGCGCTTCTTCAGGTCCTTACTAATCCGCGTAGACAGACCATTCTTTGCTGGCACATGCCCATCGGGGTGGCTTTCATAAATAATAGTTTTATTATCTGTGAAAGCCCAGATATAGTTGCAAAACGAACCAAATTCATCTTGAATACGTTTAAAAGCAAAAGCATTATTGATGATAGCCTCAATTTTAGGGCGAGACTTGAGCATGCCCTCAGTCTGCATAATCCGTTCGATGTCGCTTTCACCATAAGTAGCAACCGCATCAATATCAAAGTAATTAAAGCATCCTCGAATAATGTCTCGTTTATTCAAAATCGTAAGCCAACTGAGACCACATTGGAGGCTTTCAAGACAGAGATGCTCAAACTGCAATCGGTCATCATGAATAGGACGGCCCCACTCATGATCGTGATACGCCTGATACAAGGGCGTCGTCGGCCATTCACAAGTAGCCACTACACACCTCCATGAGCCCAGACAAGGACATCATACATGAGCGCTACTACGAGGCCCATTACGAGATGACCGCCCACATAAAACGGCACAAGATAATAGATAAATAGCAATAGTGAATGTAAGGCTCTGCGAAGCCATACAATCGGTGTAGACGTACCGCCGCCCACCTTGCCATCTAGCCAATTATGAACGATATAAATAGGTGTACCTAATCGGACAATCCAGTCGGGCATACGCTTTCTAGGATTGAGTCCTGGGCAATACAAAATCACCAATGGCAACGCCACCGCATCAAGGATGAGCAGCACCGTTAAGGTCAAGGAGAATAAGTCTATCTCGCCTTCCCACGTCAATGGATGAGCTATAAAGCGGAGCGCCCACAAATAGGCTTTATATACGATATACGGTTCTAATAGCCATAATAAGGGCTTCACTACACTCATGGGACTACCTACGCCAAACACAAAATAAGAAAACTACGCATTCGCGTAGTCGTTTTTGATACTATTATTATATCAGATTTTGCACTTTTTGTGGGGTTAAAATTCATAAAATTTTATCAAAATATACAATTTATAGTAGTTCTCAATGAAAGAACCCACTATATAAGCTATTCCTCACTATCGGCTCATATATACTGATTTTTCATCAATTTTATGACTTATTTTGCTAAATCACACACAAAATATAGTGATAATTACACCTTAAAACCTAGTATAAACTACATCATAAAATCTAGTATAAATTACAGCATAAAACCTTGCTCAAACAACTAAGAATTTGCAATCAACATCATGTGGCATTTTATACTCATGCCCTATGTTATTATAAATACAGGTAGTAAATACCTTCTCACTTTCTCCTTTTGAAAAATATAACTACAAATAAGGCAGCCCTGATGGACTGCCTTATTTGTATATTACATAGATTGTCTATTTCTCTATAGCCTCAACTATTTCGCCGATGTACATATAGTGTGGTTCCCAGCGATCACTGCCAGCTTTTGTATATTCAGGAGGATTGGATGCATAATACTCTTTTATTTTATCCGCTAAATGTGCTTCATCGAATTGATGTTCGTAGAGCTTTTTGCATACAAAAGTTAACTCTGCTTCTTCAAACATGACACCATCATCTACTGCAACTGGTGTTAAGCCCGAATTAGCCACCTTATCTTCGTCACGACCAGAATGAGATCCTAAATAACCAAGAGCCTTACGTTGGCTTTCAGGCAAGAAACTAACGGTAAACGTATCATATTTCGCCATGAATTCTTGGGTATAACGAGCTGGATGAATATACACAGTCACTGTGGAAATATCATTACCAACTAGGCCCCACATGTTGCCCATGCTGCCCCAACTAACAGTACAAGTATTAAAATCCTCAGGTGTACCAGCTGTAACAAGAGCCCACCGTTTTTCAAACATAGTAAATGCTTTATAGTCTTTAGATTCAAATGGTTTCATAATGACCTCCGGTTTATCTTATTTTCCCAACCTCGTATAACTATCCTAACCCCATTATATAATGCACTAATATACAGTACAATAAGTATTATGTAATATAATTATACTTAGTAATATAATTATACTTAGTAACATAACCAATGGATTATGACAGTATCAATAGATATGAGAGTATAAACGGGAGATACTACCATGACAAAACTACCACTATTAGCGGGTGCTTTTATGATAAGCACTATATTATCACCAATAGGAGCCATCGATGTTAATATTCCTGGTGCAGATTCGAAGATTCCAAAGGATGTCTACATAAATTATCAAGCCACGAGCCCTGATATTGAAAAGGATGTAGCAAACTATGTGGAAGCACTAAAGTTAACAGACAAGGCTAATGGTATTAGTAAAAACGAAATTGAGTATGCTAAAGCTGCCTCTATATATCGCAGTCAACATTACCATAATACAGTTATCTCCATTCACGACAATTACAACCAAATTCGGCTTTCATTCCCTATAGCGGGCATAAAAAGTGATTATGATATAGGACGTTACAAAAATCCAAGTCGAACTATTGAGGACTATCGAGTATTAACCAATAATGGGAGTCTCAATTTAGAAATTGACTATGCTGATTACAAAGACTATGACTGGCGTAACACAAAAATAGCTTATGAAAAACTAACCGACAAGAATGTTCGTGATTTCTTTCAGGACAGGGCAAAACGTAATCCAGCAAAACACATTTCTGATATAAAGGGCACTGTATTTTCATATCCTACTGTTACCTACAGCACTTGGGATAGTATGAAGATGCCGCACGTTGAAAACGGTAAAAAAACAACTCTTACCATCGACACGATCAATTTTAAATTTAAGGGCTATAACATGCGTTCCCCTTTATATCACGCAGGGTTTGTCTATTATGATAACAACCCCGTTCTGAACAAGGTTCCTACAGATAAATTATTGGCTAATTATGTGCTTCCCTCTGTGCAAAACCTAAATGAATTAAATCAATATTCACGCATAGAAAACTTAAACGGTGTACAATACCGCGTACCAAAAGATGCTATATACATAGGTGAGGAAAAGGGCAGCGAATACCAAGATATTAGATCCTACAAAAAAGGGGACATAACATTCTTTGTTTCTACTAATAATATCCCTAAAAACCCATATGCGCGCAATCTTGTTGTAAACGGTCATTACAATTTTAAAATTAATTTAGATACGTTCTGGGATATTTACTATTACCAACCAACATCAGATTATATTAATTATACCGTTATATGGAATAATAATATTCCTGGGCTATCCACACACATCTATACACCTCATAAGGATGATCACATCCTAACCTTTCAATCCTATGATGGGACCTATGGCTTTACCTATATCATCTTTTATCCAAGTTTTTTAAGTGTTGAAGAGATTCAAAAATTACGAAATATGATTGAGTTTTTTGAGTCTACCAATAATCCTAGCTTTAAACTAAAAGAGCATGTTTTATTCCCAGATACAGAGGAGAGCCATGCCCATTAAAACATCGTTCAAAATCTAATAAGATGTGTAATCAAAACAGCCAGTACTGCAAATCGCAATACTGGCTCTTTTTCTTTCTCTATTTCTTTTTATGCATAAGTATATCTACACATAGACAAAATATTAGTTAAGCTTTAAGGCAATCTAAAGACATCAGCCTCCCAAATGTACTTCAACGCAGGAAACTCTTGCTTATGCGGACGATTGATCAATTTTGCCATTTCTACCATATTACGAATATCATGATAAGACGTCTTCACCGCATTGGCTTTATAAGCAACTTCAATGCTGTACACATATTTATCATCACGGATTGTAAAATATGTATAATTAATACCATTATCAAATTTTACACTGCCACTAAATGCAGGCACACCATTACGCCAAATAGTCGCATTATCATTAACTGAATATGGGTATTTTCGGCTCATCGTATCCATCGTAGTAAAAGCACCTGAATAAAAATGTTTTTCATCATTTGGAAAAATCGGACGGCGCTTAATCAGCTGTACTATATCGCCCACCTTATAAACACGCGTTTCCTCACCATAGGAGGTAGGCTCATAATCGGCTTTTCTCGTACTATTCTTGAGCACACGATATTCAAAGTTTCCCCATTTCTCAACATTAGAATAGCGATCTATTGCTTTTGTATCCTCTACCGATGGAATCACATAATTCGCTAAAGCCCCTTCTGCATACCTAATATGATCTGGATTGCCATTACCACGATTTATGATGTTAACACGATACACATGATTCGTATCACTAGGCAGGGAAAACTCAACACCCGTACTCGTACGTGGCTCAGTCTTCTCCTCTTTTCCAGGGATGCGTGTTATAATCCCATACTTCTGCTGCCATTGACCATTTTTTACCGTTTTATATGTGAAAGCCCGATCCGTATAGGTAGTCTTATCATCCACATCGACTACGATATCTGCATTCATACTTTTAATATAATATTGAGGGATACCATTTACGACATTAACAACTGAATTAGTGTTATCATTAATCGCCTTACTTTCAAGACTTGGATAAGGCATAGAAAAGCGAATATGCTGTGTATCATCGTCAAAGATGAACACTGTACTCTGATTAGCTTGGCGTTTTAAAAACTTGGCATTACCATCCATATATGCCTTAGCTTGCTCTACCGTCCTACGCCCATTTTTCACAGTCTGTGCTACCACAGGGCCTGAGCGACGTCTAAACTGAGACTCTACCAGATCCATATCAACACTATTATAAGAATAGCTTTCATAAGCAGTATCAGGCACCATGGCATCTCCACCAGGAAGATTTATATTGGCAGCATGTACTGTTACTATAAGACCAAACGAATAAAGGCCTATTAAAATCGCTCTTTTAATCATACAATTCCCTCAATATAAATAAGTTGTATATAAGACTATCCCTCTATGGCCTCAACCACTTCGCCGATGTACATATAATGTGGTTCCCAGCGATCTTTGCCAACTTGGGTATACATAGACGGATTTGCTGCATAATATTCCTTTACATTATCTGCTAAATGGGCTTCATCAAATTGATGCTCATACAGTTTTTTACATACAAATGTTAAATCTGCTTCTTTGAAAGTTACCCCATCGCCTGCTGCAACCGGTGTTAAACCAGAGTTAGCCACCTTATCTTCGTCACGACCAGAATGAGATCCTAAATAACCAAGAGCCTTACGTTGGCTTTCAGGCAAGAAACTAACGGTAAACGTATCGTATTTCGCCATGAATTCTTGGGTATAACGAGCTGGATGGATGTACACAGTCACCGTGGAAAGATCATTACCAACTAGGCCCCACATGTTGCCCATGCTGCCCCAGCTAACAGTACAAGTATTAAAATCCTCAGGTGTACCAGCTGTAACAAGAGCCCAACGTTTTTCAAACATAGAAAACGCTTTATAATCTTTTGATTCAAATGGTTTCATAATGACCTCCGGTTTATCTTATTTCCCAACATCGTCTAATTCTCCTAATCACATTATATGATGCATTAATATACGATACAATAAGAATTATATTATACAAATATACGAATAAACTAATAAAATCCGGGCTAATTCTATGAATTAAAAGCTCGGCTTTTTTCATAGATATGGTAAGAATATAATTATTTATAAATCAAAATCTTACTGACTTTATCGCCTTTTTGTTCAAATTGTATGCCATGCATCATATCAGTTCGATAGCGATATTTCCCATAAAACCATCGATTGTTAGTATCCACTAAATCAGGTCTGCCATATACATTAAGAACTTTTCGCATGGAGTCGCCTACGGCGATACCTCTATGAGTAGTAGCATCACGATTCTCGATCATCATATAGGTAACAATAGGGCCCACACCATCCATTTTAAAGTTCCCAAATGTAACACCACCATAGGTAAGTCCTCTACTAGTTTCTTTAGTAGGCTGTCCTAAACTAGCTTTTACACTATCAAATGTATTACCCAGCGAAACACCAAGGATCATCATATCCTCGTCTGGCAAGGTAGTACCTACAATTTGTCCTCCCGCATAGTGAGTATATTGCTCAGCTTTGGGCCAGTCATAAGACTGTTTCGCTGCATTCGTTTCTAGACGATCCCAAGTTTTACTAAGCCAACTCGCATCTGATTCATAACTATAACCACTTACCAATTGCAGGCCTATAACAAGCCCCATAACCATATATTTTGTTTTCATAGTCTCTCTCCTAAAATTTCTTATAATTAGCTCAAACTACATTCACTATATTACACACTATTGATTCAATAGCTTAACCCACTCCATATACCAAGGAATAAATATAGGCCCACTTTCTAGTTTCTCTTTATAGCTCCCGTCCTCTCTCCATTGTGGACCTTTTCTGAGTTTAACCGCATCATCAAAGTCTACATATTCAATCATATCTCTCCATTGTTTATGTGTATAAGAGGTCTTACTTTCATCATAATTAATACGATAACTGTAAAAGTACACAGAATCTTTCACCACATGACGGAGATAAGACTCTCCTTTAGGCTTGTAAGAATCGATCAAAGAGCCTGCGATTCCATTATTCCATACGACTGCATATTGTGTAGGTGTTTCTAAATCATTATACTTTCTCAAAAAAGATAATATTGAACTCTTGATGACCGTTCCATCTCGTTTTTCACCCAATATGGAAGTACGTACTACACGTATCTTGGAACCTGTATCCTCATAGGTTCTCACATCATATTGACTATTCTCTACAGCCTCACTCACTAGCTTTGCAGTCTTAGGAACGCGATAACTGAAGTTACCCCAATGCTCAACACGACTATAAGTATCTAATCCAGACAAGGATTCTATGGATGGAATAATATAATTGCTCATTACCACTTCAGGTGATTTATCTTGATATGGATCTTCCGTATTAACCCAACCGCCATAAGTAATCCCATAGGTAGTCTTTGAATCATTCGGTGTAAACTCCGTATACATTACACGGGCATTGTTGGACATAAGCTTCCAAGATGCATTCTGCAAACCTGGATAATTATATTTACCTTCTTCTTCAGCATATTTATTAAGCGCTTTACCATGTGGAGGCCCTACTACTAAAAATGAACTAAGGCTTCGCACCGCATATAACGGCCCGTTTCCAGACTTAGACTCTACAGTATCTCCACGAAAGCTAATGTTTGGTACAGATAACCGAATATTCTTATCCCCTTCATGAATCAATACAACGGTAGACTGAGAATAATTTGCTAACTCCAACGCCTTAGCCAAACCAGGGCGTTCTCGATACAACTTATCCATCCCCGACTTAGGATTCATAGGTTGTGATTTTATAAATTCACTATAATCCTCTGCATTTTGCTTCGCTACTTCATTAATATGACGATAATTCTCATACGCATTAGTAGGAATGCTCGCATCTGCCCCAGGCATAGGCGGTTGTCCGGCTGGCACTTCGATCTGTACAGCGCTTACATTCATGGTGAAAGCAGCTGCTAATGCCATCATGATTACACTTTTACGTAGCATAAAACCCTCTCATTTTCTTCTCTCACATTACAACAAAATAAGCACAACCTTATTAGCATAAGTATACTATGCAAACAAGACTGTGCCTATTATTAATAATTTTATATTTTAGTATATTAGTATGTATAAGTTTTTTGTATATATTTAGTATTTATAAGGTTTATCTCAATTTGACGATATATATCTTTATCCCTATAATATAAGAAGATAGCCAGACGAGTCGAAACGTCAGGCGCATCTCGAAAATAATGAAATCTTGAGAAATGGCCTTTCAGTTATCTAGTTACACTAGGCAACGGAGGGCTATTTGTCTTTTGTAAGACAAATAAGCGCTATTAATGCCCCAAAAGCAATAACAACCGTTATTACCTGTAATAAGAGCATGATTATTTCATAATCGCTCATAGACTAACGTTTGAAATAGATTAATAGTTTACCAGTGGAATGCTTAACACAGTAGAGACGACAATTAAGATATACACCACAAAACATAGTTTTAACATAAGCGCTAAACTGACAAACAGGACTTTATAGATAGGTGCTTCTTGTTTCTTAGATCGTATCCATTCTTTAGTCTTATAATATATTTTGGGCTTATTAAAAGCTGGCGGTAATCGCTTACACCATAAAACGAGCCACAGAATACAGCATATATTCCCAAAGAGAAAGAATAGAAATAGACCAAAATGCTCCAATGAATATACTTTCAATACATAAATATTATAGAGTAGCTGAGCAAAGGTCTCTACAAAGTTAATCCATAAATAGACAAGATAAGCCTTAAGCAAAAGCACTAATATAGTTTTGATATATTTGAGTTTACTCATTGGCTCGCTCCTATCTAATACCATAAAATTTAAAAACAAAATTTCTTATTGAGTTAATATTTTAATCCATTCCATATACCACGGATTAAAGATTGGATCCGCATCAAGCTTCTTTTTATGGCTATCACTTATACGCCATTGAGGTGCTTTTCGTAAACTTTCAACATTATCAAAATCTACATACTCAACCATATCGCGCAATTGTTTATGCTTATACGAAGATTTGCTTTCATCATAATCAATGCGATAACTATAATAATATTCAGAATCCTTTGTAAAATGGCGTAAATAGGATTCCCCATTAGATTTATAGCGATCAACTAGAAATCCTGGAAGACCATTATTCCAAACTGTTGCATACTGTGTAGGCGCCTCAAGGTCACCATATTTATTCAAAAATGCAAAAATTTGTTTTTTTGCCAAACTTTTATCAACAACATTAGGGTCTATTTGAAAGCGTAACACACGGATCTTAATTCCTGAGGCTTCATAAGTACGAACCTCATATTTATTATCTTCCAATGCTTCGCTCACAAGCTTAGCCTTTTTAGGAATACGATAGCTAAAATTGTCCCAATGCTTAACATGGCTATAATTATCTAACCCAGATAAGGGCTCAATAGATGGAATAATATAATTACTCATTACCACTTCAGCAAATTTATCTTGGTATGGATCATTCACATCCCCGCCACCAAGATATGTAATACCATAGGTAGTGTTCGTGCTCTTAGGCGTAAACTCTGTATACATTACATGTGTCTTGGCTTTAAGGATTTTCCAAGATGCATTTTCTAAGCCCGGATAGGTATAGACACCTTCATTATGCATACGTTTACTAAATTCTTTACCATGTGGTGGCCCCACCATCAAAATACTTGTAAAACCACGAACCACAAATAAAGGACCATCACTTGATTTAGATTCAACTGTATCTCCACGCAAGCTAATATTTGGTACAGATAAACGAATATTATTTTTTCCTTCATGAAGTAAGATAACAGTAGATTCTGAGAATTCCCCCAGCTTAACAGCTTGAGCCAATCCAGTTTTCTCCTTAAAAACCTTTTCTATCGCAATCTTGGGTTTCTCCACACTTTTCTGTACTTTAACGCTAAATTCCTCCGCCTCTTGTATTGCCTTTTCATTAATATGAGAATAATTTTCGTAAGCATTGGCGGGAATGCTCGCATCTGCACCTGGAACTGGTGGTTGCCACTTTGGTACTTCGATCTGCACAGCGCTTACATGCATGGTAAAAGCAGTCGCTAATGCCATCATGATTATACTTTTACGTAACATAAAACCCTCTCTCCTCTAAGTTTTACAACACAAAATTACACTTACTTCTTGTCTTTCTTAGTTTTATTTTTATTACTAATATTAACACTTTTCTTACGAAGTAATTTTACATTACCAAAGTCTGAGAACTCTACCGTATTTCTTAATTGTATATGAGAGTACGGCGCAGCTCCATCAGTATAGAGTAAATCAATAGCATAATAATATTTATCATCTCGAAGAACTCTATGAATTTTAGATTTCTTGCCCTTCTGATAATTATCAATCATATAACTTGGCACACCATTGTTCCAAACAGAAGCAGATTGAACTAATGCCTCATTAGATAATGGTTGACCTACTTTAGATGCATTAATAACCTTTTTAAAAGAAAAGTTACCATATAGATTATCCACTTTTACAGGCCATCTAAGCACAGAAAATCTTGCAGAAGGTCCTACATACTCTCTAACTTCAGTCGTAGTATTATCCAGATTTCTCTGAGCTTTCAACTTCATTCCCTTTGGAATCCGATATGTTAAATTTTCCCATATAATCGTTTCACTATACGAATCCATATCATCCAGAGAATGAATGGACGGAATGATATAGTTACTCATTACCTGTTCCATTTTTTCTGTAACAGGATGATTCCGATAAGCAATTCCAACGATATATGGTCGATTTGGCTGCTCTTTAAGACGCACTACAGCACCCATCATAGGATTATTTTGATTTAAGAATTTATCATTCATAAACCAGGTCCCCTCTGTTATCTCTGGATATAGGAATTGCCCTTTCTCATCGGCTTTTGCCTTAACAATATCAAGAATATCCGTTACATTAGACCCCAACATAAAGAGTGTATTTCGCTCAGTTAAAAGCTGTAAATCTTCTTTCTCATTAGAACGACTACGAGACAAATAGTCCCCTTCTAGTATGGCTGCTGGCATACTAGCACGAATATTATTATCTTGATCATGTAACAAGATTACCGTTGATTCATTCGCAGCTAAATCTATTTGATTATAGCCCCGTTGAGCCTCTGCATCTAACTTATCCTTTGACAACTTACCATTAGCAACCATTTTATCTAACTTATCTTGGTATTTGGCCTTAGCCTTAACAATATCACTAGATTTATAATTACTAAGCTTACCTGCCCGATAGTTCTCATACGCATTAGCCGGAATACTCGCATCAGCACCTGGCATAGGCGGTTGACCGGCTGGGACTTCGATTTGAACAGCGCTAACATTCATGGTGAAAGCAGCCGCTAATGCCATCATAATTATACTTTTACGTAACATAAAACCCTCTTATCTTTTTCTCTCACATTTACAATATAAATAAGCACAACCTTATTAGCATAAGTATACTATGCAAATAAGACTGTGCCTATTATTAATAATTTTATAATTTAGTATATAGGATTTACGTCTAATTGATATTTATAAGGTTTATCTCAATTTGACGATATAAATCTTTATCCCTATAATATAAGTAGATAGCCAGACGAGTCGAAACGTCAGGCGCATCTCGAAAAAAGTAAAACATTAGGAAATGGCCTTTCAGTTATCTAGTCACACTAGGCAACGGAGGGCTATTTGCTTTTTGTAAGGCAAATAAGGGCTACAAGTGCTCCACTAATAAAAGCCAAGCTATTTTTATATGAATAGCTTGGCTTTTGCATTATGTAAATAAATTAAGAATATATCAGAAATCTAATATGAATGTTTAGGAGCTTTTAAGAACCAACGAAGTATCAGCCCAGTAATCATAAACTATCACGGCTCATCATCATAGGCAATGCCATATGCTTTTTTATACATCAAATTAGGCAATTTATATTTTTCGTCACCAAATTCAGCAGGTAGAATCATAGCTTTTAGGTTTTCTGCATAGATTCGTTGTTGGCGAGTCTGTCCATTATTGTAATAGGTACCGCCATCATTAACGGTTCCAGTGATACCTGAGTTTACTTGTTTTGCACGCCAAATAGAGATATATGGCGTCTTGTCACCTTGTTTTAAACTTTTATCATGATCATTAATCAAATGGCGCAAAGAACGATCCATTTGGTAATCGTATTGTACTGAAAGTCCTTGAATCATATTAGCAGCAGGCATAGAAACATAGATGACTGCTTCGATACGACGATGACCATTCGGTGCCGTTACAGACTTAACAGATGAAAGATCCAAATATTTCCCATCCCCTCGTCCAGAGTCAGCACTCGAATCGATGTGCTCAAATCGCTCTGCGTTTAATAAGTCAGCCTGTGATACAGCTTGTCCTTGCATCGGTACTATGAGACAGCCTAATAACCATAGTGAAAGTAAATATATACGTTTCATCGTCCACCTCACTGTACCACAATATCATCAAAATGCTGTTGATACACGGACATAAACATAGCATCCGCTATATCATACATAATTGTGTTATTACGATTAAGTGGGAATTTACGCGTATCATTCACATAATGCATTGGCTTCGTCGCCCCATCAAAGGTATACTTCGCCACATCTACCTCTGTCATAGCCAAACCAGACTTACTTTCACTAGCCTCAATCAAAGCCATCATAGATGGACTCGGATTCATTATACGAGACGAATGAACAAGGGTCGCTAACGAATAGTTAGTATCATAATCCACGGTGAGCTGTCTCTCATCGATAGTAGATTGATAAGACGTATCCATCACAACATAGTAGGTCCCGCGCAAAGAATACTGTGGCGGTGCATAGCGAAGAGCCTCAATGGAATACGTATTCAAATAGATATACAAGCCACCACTCTCCATGGAACCATTCATCGATCGTGTATGAACCAGCTTGAACTGTGGTGATGTTTTCAACTCTTGATAGGTAATTGCCTCTGTAGGCATGGTGAAAGCTAGCAACACAAGGGCTAGCAATAAAATACGTTGAATCATAAAACCTCTCTCAAAAAATGAATCTTATCTCTCAATAAAATAAGCACAACCTTATTAGCATAAGTATACTATGCAAATAAGACTGTGCCTATTATTAATAATTTTATAATTTAGTATATACGATTTACGTCTAATTGATATTTATAAGGTTTATCACCATTTGACGATATATATCTTTATCCCTATAATATAAGTAGATAGTCAGACGAGTCGAAACGTCAGGCGCATCTCGAAAATCAAAATACTTAGGAAATGGCCTTTCTGTTTACTTAGCTACCATGCGGTAACGGAGGGCTATTTGCTTTTTGTAAGGCAAATAAGGGCTACTAAGGCTCCAAAAGCAATGACAATAGCCAGTACTTGTAAGAGGAGCATGATTATTTCATAATCACTCATAGACTTATCCCTCCCTTCAAAAACGAAGAGAGGCCCAACCTCGTCTAACTATCCTAAGTCTATTATAAAACGAACTAATATACGATACAATAAGGAACGAATAATAGAGATATACAGATAAATGCATAGAAAAAAGCCCGTCATAACGGGCTTTTTTTAGTTCCTAATATATATACATTCTCCAACTCCCCAAGAAACTCCTCTTTGTAATTTCCCCAGTTTTTAAGGATAATAGAGTTATACTTGCATACGCACCACAAGTAGGTAAGGGTGATTTAGTATATGTCTCTAACTAGTTTGTAGTTTAGGAGGTGGCATATGGACGCTTTAACTATTATATGGGTCATTGTTTGTGCCTATTTATTACTGAATTTATTGGTCGGCGTGTATTGTCATATTCGTGTAAAAGATAGTACTGATTATCTACTCGCAGGTCGTCGTATTGGGGTTCTTATGACGGCAGGCACGTTAGCTGCTACAGAGATCGGTGGCGGGAGTACCGTTGGTGTAGCCGCGAAAGCATATGGTTCTTGGGGTTTATCTGCAGGTTGGTACGTAGTCTCTGCAGGGATTGGGGTTATTCTCGTTGCTTTCATCGCACCACTGTTACGACGTGCCATGGCAACGACCGTACCGGAGATCATCGGTCGTCGCTTTGGTGGATCTAGCCATCTCATTACGTCGATTCTTTCTATGCTCGCAACAATTACCTTAGCAGGTGTACAAATTACTGCAACAGCAACCATTATTAGCGTTCTTACTGGACTTTCAACAGAGCTCGCCATTCTCATCTGCGGCGCGGTTCTCGTAATTTACACCATGTCCGGCGGCATGTGGAGCGTAACGATGACGGACGTTATCCATTTCTTCGTTCTCGTTGGAGGCTTTACCCTCGCTGTGCCATTTGTATTGCACAATGTGGGCGGCTGGGAAACAGTAGTGTCTAAATTACCACCTGAACAGCTGGGCTTCACAAAGGTTGGTTGGAAAACCATCATAGGCCTTATTATCATGTACTTCATGACCTTCTCCACAGGGCAAGAATCAGTTCAACGGTACTTCGCAGCAAAGAATGAAAGAACCGCTGTTCTCGGTTCTATCATCTGCGGTATTATTATGGCTCTATTCGCCTTTGTCCCTGCCGTATTGGGCCTCGTAGCATTGGCTGAGTTCCCGAACATCGAAGCAAATAATGCAGTGGCAACGGTTGCACTTAACCTTATGCCTCCGATTATGGCGGGCTTCGTTATGGCCGCTGTCGTATCGGCGACACTTTCATCAGGCGCAGGCGACCTTTTAGGCGCTGCTACTGTATTTACCAAGGATATTGTGGAACATCATTTTGGTAAAAGCCTCACTGATGCACAGCTCACAAATTATAGCCGTCTATGCGTGCTCTTCCTCGGCATCATCGCCATCGTTATCTCCCTCGTAAGCAAAGCCATCATTCCAATGCTCGTATTTGCTTTCACCATGAGATCCGCTGGCCCATTCGCCGCATTCCTACTCGGCCTCACCTGGAAAAATGCAACAGCTGGCGCTGGCATTTGGTCCATCGTGCTCGGCTCTATCGCAGGCGTGTACTGGGAATTCGTGGGCAATCCTTATGGCATTATGTCCATCATCTTTGGTTCCATCGTCAGCCTCATAGTCTTTGTAGCTGTCGTATGCATTGAAAGAGCCATGGGTAAACCACCGGCTCCACCGGCTATACCTGATGATGTAAAAGAAATGTAATCAATTTATTATAATCTGTAACTTAATAGTAGGTCTAAATCCTAAAAGTACTATCAAATTACAATTATAAAAACAAAACTCCTATCGGTTAAACCAATAGGAGTTTTTTCTTATTTTACAACGACATCCCCAAATTATGTGCCATACACACATCCATCATAATTTGACGATATATCATAACCTTACTATAATATAGATAGATAGTCAGACGAGTAGTGACGTCAGGCTCATCTCACAAACTTAATAATATGTAGAAATGGCCTTTTCGTTTTATCTAATTTCCGAAGAAACGAAGGGCTATTTTGCTATTTCTAGACAAATAAGCGCCACAAGTGCTCCAAAGGATATCATGACTGATAAAATCCCAAGGATAATCATAATGATTTTATAACCACTCATAAGCAACCCTCCCTTCAAAAACGAAGAGAGGCCCAACCTCGTCCAACTATCCTAAGTCTATTATAGAACGAACTAATATACGATACAATAAGGAACGAATAATAGAAATATATAGATAAATACAGTAAAGACCGTACCTAAAAGTACGGTCTTTTTCTTATTTCTTTACTCTTTTATTACTAGCATGTCTTAGTTGCTTGGCATTTCCGAAGTCTAAGTATTCCATTATATTACGTAGTTCAATATGATTATACTTATTTTTACCATCTTCATAGGTAAGCGAAATATAGTATTCATATTTATCATCTGTAATCAGATGGAAAATACGAGATTTCTTACCTGGATTATATTGCTCCAAAAGATAAGAAGGAACACCATTATTCCATATTAAGGCTGCTTGAAGAGGTATATCTTTTACTAATATTGGATTCTTTTTATAGAAAAAATGTTTTAAAACAGTCTGAGTATACAACTGTATAGGCACAGCTTTATCTACTAAGGCACTACGTGCAACAACGAGTTTCATACCATCTCCAACATACACGCGACCTTGAAAGTTATCACTTTTTTCTTCCCTATCTAACATCATACCCTTAGGTAGTCGATAGGTTAGATTATCCCACGTAACAGTATCACTAGTTTTATCTAGATTATCTAATGTCTGCATAGAAGGAATTACAAAATTAGCCATTGTAGATTCTAACTTTTTTGTAACGGGCTGATTCTTATTGCCTAGGATTGCCATATACATCTGATTTGGGTATTGATCAAAAGTAACAGCTGCATACATTACAGGTAGATTTCCATTCGAATATTTTTCTCTTATTCCCCAATAGCCTTTACTAATGCCCGGATACTTAAATTCCCCTTTACGTTGATCATTTCTATTAAATCCTGAATCTTCAACTTGTTCATTAGCACCTACTAGACCAGCAATAACATTGTGTTCAAAAACATACGAGCCTTTACCCTTTTTATTTAAGTCCTCAAAATAACTTTCTACCACGGAAATAGGCAATGTCACTTTAGCCTTATAGTCACCTTCATGCAATAAAATTACAGTAGATTCATGCGTAATTAAATCCAAATACTTCGCATAGGCTTTTTTTAATTGCTCTGCCTTCTCTGCAGTACCTTTTTTCTTAAGAACCTCTCCATCAATCCTATTATTATACTCTTCTATTTTCTTAATGTGATCAGCAGTAGTAATATTGCGAGTCTTATCGTAACGATAGTTCTGATATGCATTATCTGGAATACTAGCATCAGCCCCTGGTACAGGCGGTTGTCCTTCAGGAACAGTATACTGTGCCGCATTAATAGGCATGGTGAAAGCTAATGCTACAGCTAAGCTCAACAAAGTACTTTTTAGTTTCATACAACACCTCTCAAACAATAATAGACACGTTCTCTCATTAGTATAAGTATACTATAACCTAGAGAACGTGCCTATTATTGAGCCTTTTATAGTTCACATATTCTATTATTGCTGTATTATATTTGCTTCTAATATCAGTTTAATTCCAATATGAACAACGAAGCACTATTTAGAATTAGTGAATAAGCAAAATCGCAATTGTACTTGTAATGAATGTAACGATGACAGGTACGCTTGTACGTTTTACAAGGTCGAAACTGGAGATGTTTGCGATACCTGCTACGGCGATCATAACAGCACTGATTGGGCTAAGTAAACGACCTACGCTAGCTGCATTTTGCATGCCAAGAAGGATTGTTGTCGCATTACCACCTAAATCAGCTGCAAAGTTAGGAACTAGTGGAGCGAATGCAAACATAGATGCAACACCAGAGCCCATTACAATACTTAAACCTGTAATGATTGTAGATACGATTACACCTACTACATCAGCAGAGATGGCAAGACCTTGGATAGCAGCAACGAATTCTTTTACGATACCCAAGGAAGTTAAACCGAAAGCGAATGTTTCGCCTGCAACGATCAATGTTACAGTATTTGCAAATTGGTCGCCCATACCTTTAAAGAAAGTTTGAATGCTAGCTGCCATTTTACGGAAGTCACGATGACGGATAAGTTCACAACCCATAGCGATGAACAAGCTAAGGAACATCGCTAGGTTTACATTCATTTTAACGCCTTGAATACCATAGTCACTGAAACCAAGGATAAAGATTAATGGTAATAATGGCAAGAAGATATATGGTAATGGACCTACTTCAAGGTCATCTGATTTGTGAGACTCAACGTATTCTGCAGGAACATGACCAGACTTTTTATCCAAGTATTTTTGCCATACGAAGTGAGCAATAGCCGCCATCAGGCCACAGATAATATATACTTTTAACTGATAGCCTACAAAATACTCATGAACAGGCATATTTACAGTTTTAGATACGAGTAATGTAGTAGCAGATGCAGGACCGATATCGAGCAAGTGGCCTGTAGCAACAGCTGCAGCAGCACCTACTGGACTAACGCCTAAACGCACGAGAATTGGGAAGATAGTTACCATCATGAGCATCGCAAGACCAGATGCACTAGGAATAACTAGAGACATAAACATATTGAGGATAAATGTTAGCGCCATTACTAGGTACGCAGATTTCATTTTACCAAGTGGTTTAATAGCTGTTACAACGAGGCGAGAGCTGGCACCAATGTGGTCCATGTACTTCGCAAAACCAGTACAAGTCATAATCATGAGACCAAGGTTCGCCGCATCTTTGGCAGTAGTAATATTAATAAATTCAAAAGCATCAAAGAAAAGAACCCCTGTGGCCTTTTTCGCCTCTACGAAGGATGTTGTATAGCCTAACAAATAAGCTGCGAACATCATAATGAGACCGCCCAATAACAATACGGTTTGCGCTTTAAACTTCTTAATAACCAGCGTTCCCGTTATGACAATAACCAATAAACAAACTAACAAATTCATACATGTTCCCTCCATTCACAACACAATACTTAGAAGTTTTCCTTTGCCTGTTTGAAATCTTCTTTGATTTTTTCTAACAAACCTGGTGTTTCAAGGATTTCTTCCACAGATAAGGCAATGCCCTTCGCGCCATACATGATAGCATACTCAGCGAGCTGACTTTTACCATTGTCTAACCATTCCTGAGAATGACTAGTCACACCCTTGCCTACGAATTTCACACGCAAGCAGGCACCTGGCACGCGGAATGTAACGCTAGAGAAATCGGTGGATCCCGTCACCTTGCGAGGCTCAGAAATCTCTGGGGCCCCTACCTTTTCTGCATTTTTTAAAAGTATATCGTTCAAGGTTTGTACATTGACTTTGTTGTCGTACGCCTTAACCTCTTCCCATTCCATGGTAGCGCCTACTTGCAAAGCCGCCCCTTGCGCTACATTCTTTACGCGCTCCACAATCTCATTAAGACGAATGCGACTGGAGGAGCGAATATACCATTGAGTACACGCATAATCCGGAACGATATTCGCCGCCTTGCCGCCGTCAGTGATGATACCGTGCATGCGAACCTCAGTCGGCACATGCTCACGCAAGTACTCCATGCCGTTAAAGAACAACAACACCGCATCTAAGGCGCTAATGCCCTTTTCTGGAGCAATCGCCGCATGAGCAGACTTACCATGGAACTTAATATTCACCAGATTCAATGCTAAAGACTTGCCATCTACCGTCGTCGTATCGCTGCCGTGCATCATGAAAGCAAGATCTAAATCATCAAACACGCCTTCGCGAGCCATAACGAGCTTTCCGCTAGCCGTCTCCTCTGCAGGCGTACCGTACACAACTAATGTGCAAGGTGCTTGCAACGTACGTTTCAAGGCAATCGCTGCCGTACAAATAGATGGACCTTGTAGATTATGTCCACACGCATGCCCCAAGCCTTCAAGGGCATCATACTCGCAAAGTAGACCAATCTTAGGACCGCCACCGTTAACGTGGTACACCGCTCTAAAGGCCGTCTTAAGACCACTCACCTCGCGGTCTACAGTGAAACCTTCCTTCTCCAACAAATTCGTCAACAACTCATGGGCTTGGAACTCTTCGTTCCCGAGCTCAGGATGATCGAAAATAAAATCATTCAACTCCTTCATGGGCTGTCTTAAGGCTTCAATCTCTTGTAAAAGCTGACTCATTTCTACCTCCAACATACACACTATAAAAACATAAATTTATATATTTACATATACAAGCCTTATAAAACCTATATCTAATAACCTGTTTTTATTTATCTATCTTTCTATTTATTTGTCTATTAATACACTAATAATTGTTCCGTATAATGGAACATCATTCCATTTAATAGGTAAAAAATAAATTTATAAGGTTGCTCCCATTTGTTTGGAAATGGTTTGACCTAATGCCATCACGACAGATAAATACTCTTTGACACGCTCTTCCGTGTAGTCCCCTATAGGACCAGAGATTGTCATCACCGCCTCAAGCTTATTGCCAAAGGAGAAAATAGGAACTGCGATGGATGCCGCATCAGGCACTCGATTGCCTCGTGTTACCACATACCCATCATGACGAATTTGGGCGCTTTCACCAGCACTCATATCAGTATCATTGAAATCCCCTAGATAGGCACCGAAAATCTTGCCGGCCGCCCCTTTAAATATAGGGTAAACCGTGCCAATCTTGATATCATGACGCAATGGCTTATCCGCCGCAACGCGCTCGATGCAAATGCGATAATCGCCCTGCGCCAAGAACAAATTCACCGACTGCTGCAACTGATCGCGGATAGCCACCATATACGGCTGCGCAATGGCACGCACATCCAAAGACGTAAGAAAGGACTTTGCCATGGGCAAAACACCCCAAGACAACTGATACTTCTTGGCCCCGTTAAACTCAACCCAATGATGAGCCTCAAAGGTCTTGAGCAACCGATGAACCGTCGTCTTCGGCAACGCCGTCGCATTCGCCAACTCAGTTACACCAAGCGGGCCTGCCTCTAATAACTTGAGTATCTCAATACCACGCTCTATTGATTGAACCATATTCATATCCAAAGAAACGCACTAGCACAATGTGGGCTAATACATTTCACTATTCTATTAAAACTCATAACAATATACCTAATGTGTTTGATTACACATAATACCTCTGAAGAGTATATAGTGCAATTAACTCATTATCAATATAACAATAACACATCCATGAAAAACTTAAAAATAACTAAGATGCATAGATAACGCTAACACTCCAAATATTTACTTTAGTTGCCCCAGTATCATTGCCCCACCCATTCTCGTAAACATATTAGGCCGATTATAATGAAAGTCTCTGTCTAATTGTATTTGTAGGGTTTCTTTATTTAACTTAGTAAACATCGCTATATAAGTTGCTCTAGAGAATACTCCACAGTTTTGCAATATGCTCATATCGCGTCGCAGTTTATAGAGATTGCCTTCTGGTGTTACGTATAGTAGTGGTTTACTATTGCTATCATCAAATAATAACTGTAATACATCGAGTACTAACTTCAATCTACAATGACGAACATAAAGAACATAATATAAGGAATTTTCACCAGTAGCAAAGGAATGATGAATCTTATCATAAGGTACATCAAGAAAAGCGAGGTACTGCTGCATAGTACGTCCGTCTACCTTATGATCGATGACTGGAACAAATAGAATATGATCCGCTCCTAAATGATTAAAAAGCTGTCCAAAGTCCTCTAGATTACTCCGGTCACAATGAGGCGCACGAACTAGGCGATAGTCCCTGTTAATAGAGGTGCATTGATACAAACCGTCCTTATTTTTTGAGTCATCCACAAGTGTTTGTCCATATAGCTCAATATGCTCCGCCTGCCACGGACCCAATTTATGGTTCCCTGCAATCCTAGAGCCATCATAGTTCAAAATCTTAGCTTCGCCCTTTAAGGAAATAAATAGCACATGATGGACTCCATATTTCTGTACATACCATGCCGCCACCTCTTGCAAATCCTCTAAGCGATCCGGACTCCAGCACATAAGCTCCATTCCAAAAGCATTATCTCCAACAAACCCAGGAATATGATGGCGATTCCAATCTCGGCCTGTCGTATACGAATAAGGCAACCCTGCCGCCGCTTGATTGTTAGTAGCTAAACGAGATTCTACTTCGCTATTGGCACCTAAATGATTACTTCCCTCCGCATCGACTCCTTGTTCTACAGACTGACTAGGCACAACTATCATGATTCGCTTGCCTATATAAGACTGAACAACACTATTAAGCTGAGAGCTAACTAAGACGTCCATACATGCCACCTCACTTAACAACAAACTAGGATAAACGATAACTCTACACCTATACTATAACAGGAGAAATGAGGAAAATTTTACACATAAAACTCTACCTTAAGACTATTAAGATAGAGCTTTTAAATACCCCTATGGGGGATTATTTAATTTAACCATTATACGAGGGCGAGCTCGAATATGAAAACCGCTTACTTGAGTTTCCATCCCCTAATGGGGATTATTTAATTTAACGAAAGCGAGGTCTATTATGACACGTCAAAACGAATGGAAGTTTCCGTCCCCTAATGGGGATTATTTAATTTAACTGAACGCTTGGTCCTTGTTTGAACACACTATTCCTGAGAACGTGTTTCCGTCCCCTAATGGGGATCATTTAATTTAACAAGAAATAGCCGGACTAGAAACCGAAATAAATGCGGTTAATTGTTTCCGTTCCCTAATGGGGATTATTTAATTTAACGCGTTGAAGAGTTGAATTGTAATGAATTAATTGAGTACATAAAGTTTCCGTCCCCATCAGGGGATTATTTAATTTAACTACTTATAGAATATAAATCACATGAATTAGAGTTTGAACATGAGTTTCCGTCCCCTATTGGGGAGTATTTAATTTAACTTTCAAAAAAAAGAAAGCCATATACACCGACTGCAATCGACAGTTTCCGTCCCCTAATGGGGGTTATTTAATTTAACACAATTCATCCACTCTATTAGTATCGCTGATGACCATGTATGGTTTCCGTTCCCTAATGGGGATTATTTAATTTAACGGTAACTAAAATCGCAACTATAAAAAAATCTATTGATACTAAGTTTCCGTCCCCATCAGGGGATTATTTAATTTAACTGATCTCAATGCCAAATCTCTTGGATAATATGCTCACCTTATCGTTTCCGTCCCCCAATGGGGATTATTTGATTTAATAGAATTGGCTATCAATTCAATATCTTGTTAAATGCAGATGTAGTATTTCCGTCCCCATCAGGGGATAATTTAATTTAACCAAAGAGAGAATGTCTCGCACTAATTTAAATACTATGGCTGAATATCCGCCCCCTTCAGGGGATTATTTAATTTAACCAATAGCAATCTTATTCGGACTGTGTATGGAAAAGCCATAGGGTTTCCGTCCCCTAATGGGGAACTAAGTCGATTTCAAAACACACTTTAACAAACTAAAATAATGCCGTTTAACCGCGCCATTATCGCAACGGCGCAGATTCAGTTTATCAAGGGTTAAAATCTAGAGATATTATATCACATATAAAAAGAAATAATACAACAACAGAACCATCAATATTCATAGTATAACTCCATATACTTTCACAAATATTAATGATTCTATTATTGTTTATTACATATCTACATCATAATATATTATTAATCGAAAGTAACCATTTATATTTATAGTACGATGCAATCTTGTTCCTTACGTTCTCCAATGCCCCAGGTATAGATATTAATAATATCATCGAGGACATAGACACGTAAGGAATCTTCTACAGGATTAATCATCTTGCTTGCTCGCCGCATCATAGCATCATACTGCTTCCTATTAAGCAATGCTTCAAAGGCTGATTTCTGAACACGAACACCATAGCGCTCTAAGCATTTAACAAGACGATTACGCGTTTTATTATCCACCACATCATAGATAACTAGGACGATAAACTTTTTCATATCAGTGAATCTCCAATGGCGTATACAAATCAACATCTTCGTGCATAATTGCACTAGCAAATTGCTTACATTGTTTGTAAATAGATTCACGATAGCTTTTACGATCATCAATATATTGATTTTCAGACCGAATTTTCTTATTATAGGCTGTTAAAAATACCTTACGCCCTTCTGCTGTCAAATAGCAGCCCTTGTCTGAGTTATCAAATTCGGCTAAATCAACCATATTACGACTCACCATAGATAACACCATGGAATCAATAATTGGAGCCCGCCATTCTTCAATCAAGTCAGATGCAAGGGCTGGATGTCCTTTAGCAAGACTATGCATGATACCCACAAATGGATGAAGACCGGCATTAATAACCCCTGCTAGGATTTCATTAAACAGCATGCTGTATCCTAGCCCTAGCATAGCATTAAAGGGATCTCGAGGTGGTTGTTTTGTGCGTTTTGTGAAAGCAAAAGCAGATGGCACAATTTTGCCAAGTGCTTCAAAATACAAGCGACTAATTAATCCCTCATAGCCCATCAGCTCAGATACACGCATACATTCACCAATATGACTACGAACAGATTTAATATTGGCAATCTGTGCATCTATATTAATATCTTCTTCTAAATTACGTGCATAACGACGCAAGATAGTCAGCTGATTTCGCACCTTCGCCCGAATAATTTTACGTGACATAGCCACTCTAAATGCATTATCATCTAATAAATCAAATTGCTTCTTATGTTTATTAATATCAATAGTATTAGTATTGATTAAAGTACCAAAATACTTTCCATAACCAGACAACCAGGTAATCGGTACGCCGCGTTCGATAAAATCTGTCACCAATGAGCTCGTTATAGATACTGAATCAAAGACAGTAATATCTTCAATTCGCTCTAAAGGAACTTCGAACAACACTTCATTATTTCGACCAACTACCACATGACCACCGTCACGCTTGATAAACGATCCTGCTTCTGTAACATATAGGGATGACATAGAGTCGCCTCCTTTTATACGAATGAATACGCTAAGGAATCGATTTAGGTCTAAAGATGATAGTTTATAAAAATTATTCGGTGCAAAGAGTGTTTACACTATTGAATTTGATCTAATACATATTTGTTGATAGTATCGTAAATTAGTTTATTTTGTTTTTCTTGCCGAGCAATAATAAAGAACACATCTTTAATCTGATGTAAGAAAAATTGTAGTGATTGAATCTCTGCAGCACTACAAATATCCTGCTCAGTAAAGACAACAACCTCATGAGCTATTTTATTACGGATTTTTCTCTCAATTCTACGTATCTCTTTTAAATGCTTCAATAAAGAACTATCTACTGTATCATAGTCTTCTAGCATATGTAACATATGATAAAAAGATACTTGAAGTTCTTGTAGATACGGAGTATCAGAGTTCTCCTGCCATGATTCATATAGTTTAGGATACTGATTTTTAAATGCTACCATGTCAAGGCGCATACCTTTAGATGTTTTTTTCTCAACTTGTCTCCAGTTTACATTGAGCTCTTTAGTGAAATAATACCGCATTAACTCATACATAAATGGAGTTGTTTTTAAAACAAAGTCCTCAATTTGACCTTGTTTTAACCGCACTTCCATAAGCATTAAAAACTCATGTAATTTTCGCAGTTCCTTATCAGTAAACAAAGAGGATAAAGATGTAGATCCTACTTTACGAGCCTTTTGTAAGGCATCATCATAGTTCAAGCCTAAACGTAATTGAGCATGTTCTAATAATGGTAACACATCATTAACAACATCAGATTCAAAAGTTCTTTTATAGCTATGATAAGAACTTATAGCCTCTTTATATTTATAGCTAGTAATGAGTGTATGAAGGGATTGTTTAATATTATTACGCTTAATATATCCCATTTGAGGTTCATGGCATCGGTTTTCACTATCCTCTTGATCATCAAAATTATTTTCAATAACAAGTTCAATATCTTCGTCATCATTAACTGCCGGCTCAGAGCGGTTAGAACCACGCTGAGGACTATCAACTTGAATACCTCGTACCGCATCATGTTCCACGCTAAGATAAGACATAATTAACTTCATTTGAGGCGTACCGGAACTTAAGTTAATTAATATCTCTGCATCAGGATATGTTGAAAGTGTTTCATAGAAATGATCAACGAATGGTTGTAATACATCGATGCGATGTACATCTTCAAGGCCTGTATGTATGATCTTGATATCTAAATCAGCTTTCACATGTTTTAAAGCCTTAGTAAATCTATGATTAGCAGCCTCCTTTTGCTCCATATCCTTACTCAATACAAGTATTGCCATATCAGGGTTATAATGTCTCACAATATGTAGCATGCCCCCATCATAGCAACCACGAATAGGATCTGTATCCCCTACTGGGGTATAAAGAATTCTCATTGTACTACCTCACTTTGTACCCCACCCATGCCTAGTGCAGTCTTAATTCCGAGCCCTGTAAATTGGCTATAGTAGGTCAATAGAGATAGGATACGTTGCATCACTAGGTTTCGCTTAAATTGCATAACAATTTCACCACGGAAGCCACGAATTTTAATCCCTTCTAAACCATACATGCCCATACGCAAATTATAATCACGAATGAAAGCAGCTGATTCAAGCGCAGATAATAAATCATCAGAGTCCATCATTTCAAAGGTAGTGAATTGGTTCCATTGGCGTAACAAATAGCGGTAAATACGAAATGCTTCAGGGAAAATCGTATATTGTTGATCTACCTTAAAGCTTGTAGTGGTCACGCACCGTAATTTAGCTTGTGTATATTCTGCTTCACCACTCCAAAACTTGGCCATTAAAGCTTCATAGGAGGTTTCCTCCAACACAGTTCTATCTTGGATATAAATATGCCCTCGTTTTTGTTTCAAAAAAAGCTTTTCAGGCATATTTAGTACTGGTCGTAATATACGCTCAACAGCCTCTGCTGTTACAGCAGAAAGGCGCCAAATATATTGACCTTTCTCTTTATCAAAATAGATATATTGACTATAAGGGCGCAGGCCTGTTTCATGCAACTGACCTGCGTATTCTGTCCCCACTAACTCCATTAAGACCCCATGTAGCACACTACCTATGGACTGTACAATTTTAATAGATGGATCTGCTGTAATTCCTAACTCTATGGCCATAATCTCAATATTATCTGCCAATATGAATGCCTCCCATCTCATAATAATTGCCATTCCACTTCACTAACTTGATTGCACGTGGTGCCATAATTGTATCTTTACGATCATGTTCAGCCTTTTGGAAATTAACATCTAAAATGGCTTTAATAATATCAATTCCTGTTTTTTCATCATCTATGAAAGCTGCCATAATAATAGTTTTTTGAACAAAACCTGTATTACTGCCAATATAAGCATTAGCTAGTTCTAGAGCTTTAAAAATAGATGGACTCACTTTCTTAAATTTAGAGGCTAACAACTTATGAGTAGCATCAAAATCTTCTTGTAAAATATCTAACACTTGATTGATACTAGTAATTCCTATTTCTTTAGTCATAGCCGTATCAAGAGTTACTGTAAAGGAGAACTTCTGATTTGGTAAAATGCACTCACGATGTACCGAAATAGCGTGAGTTCCATCTTCATCAATACAAGAATCCTCTTTCTTTAATACCTCTGTTTGAATCGCCCCCATAGGCATAGCATCAGAAACAGAAAGACCTCGGAAAGCACTGGCTAAAATAGCTTTAAATGGTTTTCCTTCATTATTCGTAAGGACATGAATATGTTTAAGAATAACTAGATTCACCATCTTAAATATATCTTTGAAAAGGTTTCTAGCATTCTTTCTTTTATATACATCTAAAACTTTTTTTAACTCTCTTTGTACAGTACTCCTAAATGCTTTATTATTACGAAGCATATGCGAAATAATTGCACTATCAATAACGCCTTTAATCGAGCTACCAGGAATATAAACATCTCCATTAGCACCACGAATCTGAGGAGTAATATCATTCAATGAGTTTTTACGCCCTTTATTATATATCGATGATTTCATAATTGAACCAATAACTGGCCCTAATGCATCTTTTGTTAATTGTGCTGCACCAACAGTATTTTTGGCCCAATCATACATAGTCCGACCATTTGGTCTAACCATTTCATCCTGCATATATAATTCAAACTCTGCTAATTTATTATGACGTGCTAAAAAGCGAAACCACTCGTAGTTATTAAGAAGATATACTTCACCAGCATCGTAATTATACATATAATCCTTAGTTGTTAACTTTTCAGGGCCACCAATATTGGTAGGGCTCACAACAGTGAGCAATAGTTGTGCATGATCTATACGATTACTCATAATCCACCCCAATCCATAAGCCCATACCATTACGATATACAGCATGAGGTAAACTATCCCCCGTAATAGTAAGCATTTGTCCTACTAATTCTTTTGGACAAATAGAGCCTTCTTTAACAACATAATAGGAGTTACGTTTTACTTGAGTGGTACTTCTAGCAGTTCCTACAAATCCACCACGCTTTTGTAATTTATAAGAACCTTGTTTTAAAGTAGCCACCTCATCACAAGTCGGAACACAGGCACTAATACACATCATCTTTTCGTACTTCTTATGAAGCAATGTATATAAGGCAGAATCATCTTCATAAATACCTTCAGATTCCAATTCAATAGGATCATCAGCTAATTCAAACTTCCCATAACCACTACTGCGCTTGCCACCGATACCAGATAGGCCTAATAATTCAAGAATAGCTTCAAATAACTCTCGACTATCATCATCGATAAAACCAGCTATAATATATAGTCCTGTATTCGACATAAATTGATAACTACCCACATAATATGGTCTACTTTTTTCACCACGCATATTCACTTGTGTCATGGCTTGCCTAGTTCCAAAGATAGGCATATGTTTTTGTGAGGTATCTGCCTCTATATATTGATTATAATTTTGTAGCTGTGATGCTCGAATGTACTCGATCTTCTTTATCTTTTTTTGTTCCGTCGCTACACGTTTTGTTTCTGCAAAACTTGTAATCGGCATCTCTTTTGAATCAATTTGCATAATAGGTGAAGGAACATATAATTGATACTCACCATTATCTATGCAGTACGGAAACAAACTAGATAGTACAATATGCTGATCTTTTACAGAGTCGATAAAAGACTGTAATAAATCTGTATCATAACTGATTTCATGACAGCATGCACCAAATAGTGCATCAGAACCTACTGTAAGGGAAATAGTTTCTAAACTACCACCCTCTGAGGTATCTCCAAAATGCACTGGTGTAAGAAAACGCAGTGGATATATATAGTAGTTCATAGTAACAACCTACTTTCTTAATATATCTAACAAATCCTGCGTATTAATAGTACTATTACCTACTGATTTCACATCATCAATAGAAATATTTACACGACCATAACCGCGAGAACCATGGCCTCCGAGATAATCGATACCTAATAAATCAAGACCAGCTTTTAGTATATTCATATCCTCAATTACTTCATCTTCACTTTCAATATTATAAGCAACTTTAAAAGTGAATACAGTACCTGCTGGGACACGTTCAATTTGACGAGGGTTAGCACTACCATCAACACGATTAATAGTGTTTTCAAACTTGATTTCACCCATATAAGTATCTGTCTCTATATTAGAAAACAGTTGACGTGTTTCGTCTGTAATAAATAAATCATAGAACTGTAAACGAGCTGGTTTTACAGGATTTACGGAACCAAACAAACGCTTGATTTCCTCTTTATCCTCTTTAATATCATTCATTATATAATCGTCACAATGGCTTTTAGCTAGTAGAGTACGTAATTTACCTTTAATAGAGCTACCAGGAATAATAGGTTCTTGAGACACTACATCACGAATAAATGGTGTATCAACAGATCCAATAGGAGCAAAATCATTACTAGCACCAATATGCATACCTGTTTCTAGTTTAATAGTACCTGTAATTAGCAATTTACCACGTAAAGATTTTAAATTATCATTATTCTCCATGTTATCCCCCTCCTATCGACGATTTCCATTTGATTGATTATAATTTTGATTATTATATGGTTTATTTTTGTTCCACGTGTCATTAGTATCTGCTATAACACTGACAGCTCTATATTTATAAAAAGCTACCAATGCCTCTACATATTTACAGAACATATCAAACTTTTTAACATCAGTACCAATACATTCAACCATCTCTACCAATTGGCTATCTTCAATAAATGATTTTATTGGGTATTTATAATCTTTATCTCGACCAGCTTGATATAAGAATGTAGTTTTTAAAAAGCGAACTTCCATCGCTATACTATCAGGTAACTTATCAAAGGATTTACTTTTACGTTGTTCCACACCTAATTTATTCTTAATTGCTACTACACTAGATAAAATTTTACGTACTTGAGCATACTTTACATCAAATACTTCATCTGTCTTTTTGCATTTTGGATTATATCTTAATCGACCTATAGTTTCTTCTGCCTTAGTGACAATATCTATATCCCAATTAAATTTACCTTGTATCATATACTATTCCTCACTTTGTATCACGCATATAGTAAACAATGAGGTTGCAAGCTGTTAATAACGCTTTGCAATCTTCTTCTGATTGAATCCATCTATGAATAGCTGTAACAAAGTTTTTATATGATTCATAGGTAGGATTATTTTTCTTAGGTTCTAATCTAGCCAATAAATAGAGTATACGAGCCACATTAATATGTTTACCTAAGGCTCTATCATTTAAAACACCTTGTAGCAACTCCATTAGCTTATAAATCAGACCTTTACCCAATTTCATTTTGGCATCTTGTTTCTCATTAATACCTGGAATGACAAATAATTGATCTAGTGTATAAATTTTATCTTCAATAACATTATTAATAAGGTCATCCCATTTATATACATGACGACATATACGCTCTTCACCACTCGCATTTTTATTTGTTTCAAAACCAAATAAAGCGATACTATCTTTGCCATCATTGTCTTTAGCTACACTTTCAAGTAATCCTGTAATTGCTGCCATTTGGCTAATTGGATAAGATGGAGAGAATAAAGCTAAACCAGCAGACATAGTGATTTTATTATCTGTAACCTCAGCTAATTTCTCACGAATATCGATAGCTAGCTCTAACAATTCGTCCCATGCACCTACAAGGAATACATCATCACCACCAGAATAAATAACGTGAATTTTTCTAGTCGTAACTTGTTTATTAGCCCAAATAGTAAATGGTGTAACAGATGTACCAAAGCCTTGTACATCACCTTGAGCCATTTTATTAACGGCAACCTTAAAGAACATTGCCAAATCACGAGATAGGTCAGCATAGCGTGATAATGTACCATATTTAAATTTATCAGCGCCCTCAGAAATAAAGCCACCAATAAAGGCAGCACCAAGGTTATCTACGTCCGCTCGTAATACACCAAGTCGCTTAATACCTTTATCATCACCGAATCCACTAGATGCGGCAAGTTCTTCAAATTCATAAACTTGACCATTATCCTTACGTGCTACATAATCTGCTAGCCAAATACGATTGAATACATTATGTCCAGTTTTAGCTGTATTCTTAGAGTAAATTCTAAGAATCTCATGACTAGATTCAAACTTCTGTAATAATGATTCAGGAACAACATAAAGATATAGCTTCCCTTTATCCGCATCACTACTCAAATTGTTAACATATACTTCAACTTTAGGGATACTTTCACTATCATCACTAATATTAGGTCTAGCTAATACAAAGACTGTATCTCGACCGTCGACAATTTGTTCCCCTAAACGATACAAGCCATTACAAATTGGACATGCCTCTGCATCAGTGTCCTTACCATAAGGAGATAGTGCTACCGTTGAAGTATGACAAATGGAACATTCCCGTTCACCATGAAGAACCGTATTATACGTGCTATTTGGATTAAATAGATCTGCTAAATGTTGTTCAGAATATCGTTTAGACTTAGCCTCACCAACAGATTGGCTCACCTTACGGAATAATGCACGTTGCGACTGAATTAATTCTGCAGCTGCTGCTGTAGCAGAGCCAAGAGCTAAATACAATTTAGTACCAAATACTGTTAAGAACCATTCATTAATAGATTTCTCCATAGTTTCAATAGCAGTACTAGTTTTCGTCGTATTAGGTGCCAATATATAAAAATGACCGCCACCATTGTAAATAAGATTTGCCCGTGTTAACTGCAATGCATCTAACAACTCATCTACAATTTGTTCCATCAAAATTTCCAAATAGAATGAACGACCACGCAATGATTTCAATGCACCTTTAGACGGAATCGTATAAATAAAATTCTGGATACCAGAAATATCTCCAGATATAAGTCTAAAAGCTGGCATGTCACGGAACTTTTTAGAATTCTGATAACAGTATTCTTTATAATCAGTAATCTCCTGTTCCTCAAAGTAGTGCACCATACTATGTGCCACAGCAGCTGTTATCTTTGAGTGCATATACAAAGATATATCATTAGCTTGATCTGTTGCCGTACTAGATGGCATATAGGACACAGTGTCTTCATAAATTCTCAACAACTCATTAACGGACATCTTATCGATTGGTTGTTGCTGAAAGTTCTGTACTAATACATCATATAGTGCCTTATACTTATCACTTGATGCACGTATAGTTTTATCATTTTCAGGATAATTAAAGTGATCAGATGCATCAATGCCACGTAGATAATATTGTAAAGGTTTATTGCTAGTGTTACCGCCAAATACACGGAAGATTGATTGAAGTGGTAACTCTTTATTAAACTTCTGTGTAGCAGTACTCTCACCTTCATCAAGATCTCGACGATCTACAGCAGCAGCAATATTATCCGCTTCATACACAATGTATGCATAATCATCATTTTTTAGTTGAGCTGCACTAAGCTCTTTCCCATGATGATACTTTAAACAATGAGTAATACTTTGCTTCAAGCCCATATCGGAAAAATAGGGCTCGATGAAAGCAGCACCACGCTTAGAATGTGCATCAGTTCCCTGATTAGCACGATACACAACTTTGCCGATATCATGAAGCAATGCACCCTTTACCAGTGCATCCCATTTACCCATCACATCGCCTCCAAACTCTACTTAAGAAATAAAAGAACTATTGTCTTCATTATATATTCATTTCTGATTAAAACCAATAGAAAACCCTCAGAATTATACAAAAAAGCCAGTATATTCCTAAATAAGAATATACTGGCTATATTTTTGTACTCATATGAGTTTTTGAGATAAGAACCGGCCCCAAATGGGGATTATTTAATTTAACTAGAAAATAAGTGTTGCTTTATTCACCAATATGGTGTATAAATTTCCGTCCCCCAATGGGGATTATTTAATTTAAATGTTATTGGCTTAGAGCATTTGCAGCTTTAATGGCCGTTGGGTTTCCGTCCCCTGTTGGGAATCAATAAATTTAACATGAGAAAACACAGTTTCATGAACAGACATTTCTTAGCGTGTATGTTTCCGTCCCCTAATGGGGATCAATAAATTTAACAGACGACTACAACTATTATTCTTAATTCAAACTTATTTAACTGGTTTCCGTCCCCATTAGGGGATTATTTAACTTAACCAATGGTTAATAATACAACCTATGTGTTCGCTGGTACTGATGTGTTTCCGTCCCCATTAGAGGATTATTTAATTTAACTAGAACAAAACGTTGAGGCATTAACTCAACAAAACGCTATGTTGTTTCCGCCCCCTTATGGGGATTATTTTATTTATCTAGTGAAAGCCAAGAAAATGAGAAAAAACTTAACGCTAATAAATTCCCGTCCCCCATCAGGGGATTAATAAATTTAACTGCAATTAATGGCTTAGGTCAAAAGGTAGCAACAAATACGGCATTTCCGTCCCCTATTGGGGATTATTTAATTTAACACTAGATATTTACATATTGTCTTTCTTATTGGAAAAAAGTTTATTCCGTCCCCTATTGGGGGATCATTAAATTTAACGCAGATGCGTTTTGTTAACACTCATGAACTAAAAGAGTATATAGTTTCCGTCCCCATTAGGGGATCATTAAATTTAACTTTTGACCTCAAAAGGCACTTTAGTCTGCTAAAATAACGCCGTTTAACCGCACCACTATCACAATGGCGCAGATTCGGTTTTTCTAAGATTAAATCTAAACTCATTATATCACATAAACTATATGACAAAATAATAATAGAACCATTTGTATTATAAGATCTATAACACAAATGGTCCTATTCATTTCAATTGTTTTATCCTATCTCACATTATGGAACTTGTTTTAATAGTAGTTTTTCCAAGACTTCTACGAGTTTTTGACCTCGTTCATCGATTTGGGTTTTATCCCAGTATGTGATTTGTTCAGGGTTATCTACTGCAAAGTATGTATTTTGGAAGTTAATCAAAGGTTGTTGATTTTGAACAGGGCTATCTATTTCTTCTGCTAAAGCTCTTGTAATAACGAATTCACAGGCTTTATAATGATCTAATTTTTCAGCGAAATTACCATTCTTAACAGAAGCATTTAAACTCTTATCCAAAAGTGTCAAATTGCCTAGATGATTCAAATATTCTTTTCGAGTGTCTTCATCATCAAAGGAGTAATCTGCATTATCTGCAGCTTGTGGCATGATATGCTCTAACTCAATCTTTTTATTTGTTTTAATGCTGTCTTTTTGGTTCAAGTATAACTCGATAAATTTAAGAATTTGGAATGCTTTTGGCGCCTGCTTCTTATTTTTGGAACCAAAATCTTTCACAGGCAATAATACACGAATCAAATCGACATATGGTTTTGTTCGTAACTCTAATTCAGTTACTGCAACCTCTAGTCTGCATGCTGGATCAGATTCATGTAAAATCTTTTCTATAATTTCAGGTAATTCCGCTTCAATAGCATTTGTTTGCGTATATGAGAATATTACTGCTGCTACATATCTTACAGCCGCATCAACAAGTCTCACCTTATCTACACGCGAAGCATTATAGAACGGCATTAACAACGGATGAATTTGAACGGTATTAAACAATGTAAATAACGTATACATCCCATCATCATTAGACAAGAAATCGTTAGATAATGGATCTCTATTGATGCTAGCATAGACTTTACTGATGGAATTGATGTCTGATGAAAGTTGCAAAATATCGTTAGCTACGAGTTCATTGTCTTTAAAATGCTCAAATAAATCCTTCTTCTTTACATTAATAGCTTTTGTACCAATAATAAAATGCTTAATGAAAGTAGATGTTTCAATCGCTTTTGATTTACCTGTATCTTTCAGATTTTTCAAGAACTGACTCCAACTATCAGAGAAGTCCTTAATCTGATTCTGTGTAATGCCAGGTGCAGAAGTAAGATTTTTCAATAAGTAATTTTTTAAAAGATCTAATGGCTCTAATGACTGACCACGATTATTTAAAATCTCAAACAACTGAAATGCACGTTCAATCGATGGTGCTGTAGTTTCAATTAACTTAACTTTAGTTGTTAAATACTGCAAGAAATATAATAATTTCTGAGGCTCATCATCATAAATACTTCTTAAATGCTGAAGAATAGATTCATAAACAGCTTCTAAGTTATTAGCGCTTGTATTATCCTCATCACTCACTAGAGCACCTTGTTTTATGATACTTTTATAAGTCTCTTTAAAATCTAAGTCCTGAGTATGAAGAATTTTGTAATCTACAAACTGTAAATTATTATCTAGTATTCTAAAGTACTCTTTAAAGCTAAATGTATGCCCCATCCACATATCTGCATTAGCACCTAAATTTCGGCGAGTCTCTTCTGCAATATCCATAAATAAATTATTTAATGCACAGAAAATAAGCGTCAATGTCGTAAGCCTTTGCTGACCATCGATAACATCAAATCTAGTCGGATTATTTTCATTGCTAATCAAAACAATATTGCCTAATAAATACCCAGGCAACGTATCTAATCTATCTGTATAGTTATCCGTATCTTCCTTGAAATCAGAAAAAAGTGTATCTACATCTTTATCTGTCCATACAAAACTCCGTTGAAAGTCAGGTATAACAAATTGATTTTTATTATCTAATATCCCCTTAATATCCTTCATTAAGGACGTAATTTCAGCCATGATATCCTCCCCATACCAAAATTTATTTTCTTATATCTATTAGATCATAAAAATAAGATGAAGATCAACACTTTAAATTCATCAAACTCTCAAAAGGCAAAATATTCTATACACAAAATAACCACCCTATACAAGAGTGGTTATTTTTGTCTTTAAAAGAAAATATTGATTTATTCTGTCCCCGAATGGGGGCATTTTATGTAACCTCAACAAAACGCAATGCTCATGGATTTATTAAAATATAAGGGATTTCCGTCCCCTATTGGGGATTAATAAATTTGACTAGTTAAAGCATTATATAAATTCATTATTACAACCTTATATAAGTTACCGTCCCCTGTTGGGGATCATTAAATTTAACTAGCATTATGCGTAATTAGTAAAGAATGTGAGAAATGGGAGGAGGTTTCCGTCCCCGAATGGAGATCATTTAATTTAACTCAATCTACCGAAAAGCCTGCTGAAAAGCCTAAAAAAGCAGTTTCCGTCCCCTATTGGGGATCAATAAATTTAACTTTAGACGCTATCAATGGTAGTCAACTATATGCAGTAGTTGAGTTTCCGTCCCCATTAGGGGATTATTTAATTTAACGAAATCATCAAGAATAGTACCTAAGCCGAGTGATTGGCTACTATGTTTTCGTCCCCATCAGGGGATTATTTAATTTAACACGCTAGAAAATTGCAAGAAAAGGAACAATTACCAATCGTAGAGTTTCCGTCCCCATTAGGGGATTATTTAATTTAACTTATTGGAGGTTTAAAATGAAAATCTTTATTAATTATCAACTATTTCCATCCCCATCAGGGGATCAATAAATTTAACGAAAATCGGTATATTTTGCCTTTGGAGATTGGCTTTAGGTTTGTTTCCGTCCCCTATTGGGGAGCAATAAATTTAACGTGAAAAGCTACCTATTCAAGATAGAAAATACGTAGCTACTGTATTTATGTCCCCTGGGGATTATTAAATTTAACCACCTGGTATATTAATCTACAAAACACAATGTTATAGGATTAGTTTTCCGTCCCCTTATGGGGATCATTTAATTTAACCCAACAATAAGGGTTATACATACATCAACTTGCGAGTATTCGTGTTTCCGTCCCCATCTGGGGATTATTTAATTTAACAAGGTGCGTATCGTAGATAGCATTGAGGAATTATGGAGCGGTAGGTTTCCGTCCCCATCTGGGGATTATTTAATTTAACTTACGTAAACAGAATGAAATGCTTATGAAATTGTTACAAGACAAGTTTCCGTCCCCATCTGGGGATTATTTAATTTAACAGCCAATCATGGAAAAGACATACGTTATAGACAGCAAATTAGTTTCCGTCCCCATCTGGGGATTATTTAATTTAACAAGCGGTAGCTTTAATGAAACATGTAAATTACTGTCTTTCGAGTTTCCGTCCCCATCTGGGGATTATTTAATTTAACAGCCAATCATGGAAAAGACATACGTTATAGACAGCAAATTAGTTTCCGTCCCCATCTGGGAATTATTTAATTTAACCGTATGGGTATATTAGCATCAACGGTCTATATGGTTATTGCGAGTTTCCGTCCCCATCTGGGGATTATTTAATTTAACAAACACACAATTAGCGGAGTGAATACATTTGTACTAGATGAAAAGTTTCCGTCCCCATCTGGGGATTATTTAATTTAACCGTTCTCCTCTCTCATGGGTAAAACTACAAAGTTCTGCTTGGGGTTTTCCGTCCCCATCTGGGGATTATTTAATTTAACATGATTTTCTTTGGTTTGATGATGAGTACATCTATGAGAGCTTAGTTTTCCGTCCCCATCTGGGGATTATTTAATTTAACGGCTGTTAAAGCTAAAACTAGCTCAGAAAAGGACTTATTAAAAGTTTTCCGTCCCCATCTGGGGATTATTTAATTTAACAGTACAAAAAGCGGTAGCGAATACATGATAAACCTAAGCCAATTTTCCGTCCCCATCTGGGGATTATTTAATTTAACTTGGAAAGTGGACTGGAACGTAAAAATGGAGGACAAAAATGAATTTTCCGTCCCCATCTGGGGATTATTTAATTTAACATACAGACATTTTAGTAGGCGACCTCGCCAAATTGCTAAACCAGTTTCCGTCCCCATCTGGGGATTATTTAATTTAACACTAATTCTGAAAAAGAGCTTTTAAAAGAACAAAATGCTATGTGTTTCCGTCCCCATCTGGGGATTATTTAATTTAACATAAAACAGTTGAGTTATACAATAGAAATAGCGAATATTATTGGGTTTCCGTCCCCATCTGGGGATTATTTAATTTAACTTTGTACAAGGTGATAATTATTGCTTTGTTACCGCAAAAGGCGTTTCCGTCCCCATCTGGGGATTATTTAATTTAACTAATTCCTGTAAATGTAACTAAGAATGATGAGCAATATGTAAGTTTCCGTCCCCATCTGGGGATTATTTAATTTAACTTTACATCTTTAAAACTACATTTGGTTATGAGCCTGTAATTAAGTTTCCGTCCCCATCTGGGGATTATTTAATTTAACAGAAGAACGCAATTATTTAGAGAACTACGACAAGGACGTATGTGAGTTTCCGTCCCCATCTGGGGATTATTTAATTTAACCCTGTCTCTGAAACAATAAGTATTTACTGGTTCCAAAACCTAAAAAACGGCGGAGATTGTATTTCGGCCTCAAAAGGCACTTTAGCCAGCTAAAATAATACCGTTTAATCGCGCCACTATCACAACGGCGCAGATTTGTTTTTTCAAGGGTTAAATCTAGGTCTATTATAGCATAGCTTCAAGGGAAATGAAAAATATATGAAAACAGAGCTATCTCGTGACAAGATAGCTCTGTAAGAGAGTAAATCGTTATTTGAGTTGTCTTAATGATAACCTTTTATTTATTTCTCCCGTATGTTATTGTTCTCCCTATATTTCCTCCTCTCTTTCTCTCCCCCTATTACTTCATCTCCCCTACTTATTCTTCTCTTCCCCCTAACAGTTTTATCTTGTTAGGTCTCTCCAGGCGATAAATAGTTCGGCCACGACTTGTGGGTTTTGGCTAAGTTTGATGCGGGCTAGCATTTTACGCACGTAGTTACAGTGTTCTAGCATAGCTTCGTTCAGCTTGTGTTTCACGTGGTGTGGGGCTTGGTACACCAAGATGGGTTTAAAGTCACCCACATGAATGTAGCTCGTATCTGGATCAGGGCCATCGGTAACGATATACTGATAAGGTATCGCCACGTTAAAGAGTCCGTATACCACGTCCTTGCCGATAGGGCGCCGACATTTAATATGCCCAAAGGTAAGGTGCGGGCCATAGGTTTTAGGCGCTGTATAGCTGCTACGCCGACCGTCGCTGGTCATGATATAATTCGGCCTCAACCCTTCTTGTAAGGCCAGCTCTCGCAGGATGGTACGAATTGGCAGATGTACCAATTCTTGACGGCCATCTACGAAATAGCACATCGTGCTATCACCACCGCCAGGTTCATAGGTAGGGATAAAACAAACAATATGATTCTTCGGATTCGTATAGATCAAATCCAAATTCTCTCCCTTCGATAGCCAAGTGGCCACCGCTACTGGTACTTCATTACATGTCATCATAGGAATTCTCTCCCCTCAACTTAGGAACATTCCTTTCAACAATACAATGAACACGTGTTCTGTGAAAGCAGATTCGCATGCTTTAATCTGCTGTTGGTTTAATTGTATATCACACTGTATAATTTGTAAATATATACACAAAACTATAGAAATTTATGTAAAATTAAAGACTTTATGATCTTGTAAAAGTAATACCTACCTATATGTGTCATTATTTTCTCATTTAAATTGAGAATTGCATATTTTATGTATATCTGTTAATCGTGATTAACGTAATTATGCAATAATCAGAATATAAATAAGAAATTAAATTATATTAACACATATCATTTTAATACAAACTTGACTCTAATAGACTAATAGTCATATGTTTACACTACATATTCTAATCGATTCAGAGTTCTAAGAATCTCATATGTATATAACTCTAATACGTGTATAACTCTAATGAATGTATAGCCCTATTGCATTCATACTTAATGTACTAGTAGTTTCTTAAAGTCTGTCGTCAAGTATCTGCGCAGCTTCCGCAGAGCTCGTTCATGGCGCCGTTGGATAGCTTGGCGGCTACAGTTCAGCTCTTCACTAACGGATACGAGGCTTTTACAATCACCATACACTCGACGCAATAGGTCTTGTTGATCTTGAGATAGTCTGCCAAGGGCCCATACGAGGCGAGCTCGTAAGCGTTGTTCCTCATCGGCCGTCATAATCATGTCTGCTATATTTTCTCCAGATGCAAAGATATCCATACCAACCGTAACCTCTCCATCATCGGTGATGCGGTCTGGTATATGGATCTCACGATGATTGCGCAATCGTTCCCGCTTCCAATACCGCATGTAACCATACCTAACACCGGCTTTCACAAAACCTGGAAATGGTACAGAACCTTTCAGGTCAAAGCTATAAATCGATTCCAAGAGTATGGCCCATAGATAGCTCTCTAGGTCTTCACGGAACTCGCGGTTCCCCGTCTTATTCGTATAGTGCAAAATGAGTGGCCGATACCTGCGACAGAGCTCGATTTGAGCCGCATCATGGCGTAGCTCATCAGCGGACCACGGCTGGTAGCCCACCGTCTGAATCCTCATATTCGGATTTTGACAAATCGATACGAGGCTCTTATCCGATAAGGAGGTTAACACCTGATGCCCGCAGATAAGAGTCTGTAATTTCAGCTCCTCCGGTACCTTATACTCAGATTCCTTAGAAGGTATCTTTTCAGATTCTGAGTCCTTAAAAGAAAGCTTCTTAGATAGTACTTCCGTAGAAGATAATCCCTTTGAAGATATTTCCTCAGATTGTAAGCTTGCAGTTTTAATACAGGTTCGTTGTACTAACGGTTCTTCGTTTGTGTATAACATAAATCCCCTTTCCTGCCATGGCATAGCGCTTATCTACACAATAGCGCGGAACGGGGATTTTGACAAATTGGCAATTCTTTAGAATTCTCACATATTCTGTTACAATCTAACATTAATTTCTATCCATTAAAAGACATATCTATACACCTAGATAGGTAATTGCTGAAAATAATACAAAAAAGACACCACAGAGGAATATGGTGTCTTTTTTAGAGGAATTAGTACTACCATTGGGTAATAGTACATAAGTTACGATTACTGATATACACGTTAGGAGTAACGTATTCTGATGTTACAAGTAATTGTACAGGTAATCGTATTTTAAATTGTCTGATTACATTGCAATACAGGAGGCTTCCACAAAGTCTTTGAGTTGTGGTTTTACGTAGGTTTGGTACACGTCTGCACCATTACCACGGACGATGTCGCCCCAGTATTTATACACATAGCGGTACCAGAAATGGAACATGCTATTTGTGAAGTGGTAGTCAGCGTATTTCGCAGGTCCACGGCTATTCGCTTGGATACGACCTACGAGCCCCATCGCCATGAGGTCATTCAAACGAGATGTAAAGGTGCCGCTTTTAATTTGGCTCGCTTGCAACAGCTCCACATAGTATGGTCTCTCTAGTGTTGCAAGGCCCGATAGGATGGCGTTAGCACCCGTAATATTCTTCATATCTCGATGTAAGATATGTTGCGTTTCTTCAAAGAGTGCGCCCGATACGGAGAAGAACAAATTAATAATATTCGTCTCGATGCTTTCACCATTATCAAAGTACTGCACATAGGCAGGTAAACCACCTGTTACGGCAAATACAGTACGCAAGTCATCCTTAGCATAGTGAAGGCCCAAGGATTTCATATCCACCAAGGAGAACGGTTTTACCTCAAAGTATTCCGACACATAGGAACCAATCAAACTGCGATCGCCAATGATGCGGCCATCGAGCTGTTCTAATCCATTGGCCATCAAGATGATGTTCAAATGGCTCGTTTCTTGATAAGCCTCTAACAAATCGCGCAAGTGGATAGGGAATTGAGGTACAGCCTCCACCAAGGAAGGGTAATCATCAATCACCACAGTCTGAGGCGTATTTACACTGCTTTCAAATAGACCCTCAAAGGCCTCTTGCAAGCTAGTGATCGGTTCAAATTTGTCCTGCTCATCGGTAGGAACAAAACGTGCCTCAAGAGCTCGATTCATATCGGCTACATGAATTGCTTCATTAGCCATGCGACCTGCCAAGTACAGCGCCTTATGACGGCGTACGAGCTGGGAAGCCACATAGGATTTGCCACTGCGATGCGGACCATACACAACACACAAACTCATTTGATCTATCGCAATACGGGACTGGATACTCTCAATAATTTCAGCACGTCCCACAAAATTCATATACTCTCACCTCCAACATTCTATGGAGACTATTATATCATAAATTTAAAACAAATTTAAACTTATTTTCATGTTATTAACATGACTTTTTATTATGTTAATTTTTTTACGCATAAAATATACTTATTTAATGGTTTACTTTTTACCCATTCGATTGTAGAATCCCTTATATTTACTGCATTCTTATAGGTCTATCCTCGTCACGCTAACATACAATATTCCGTATATAATCTTTTTCCATACTCAACACATATAAAAAGACGTGCCTACCATAAGGTATAGCACGTCATATGACTCGTATGTAATAAGGATATTTATATAGTCGTTTCTTTATTGTTGTATTTATTTCTTTATTATTGTATTTGAGTTTGCATCTTCATGAGCAAAATATGCTTAACCGCATCATTGAGTCGGTCATTTGAAATGGTTCCGTTCGCCACTGCTTGTATAAGTGCGCGATGGACTTCATCGATGTGCCCCGTATCCGCATCAAGGAGGACGAGGTCACTGCCCGCTACGATGGAGTTAACTGCAAAGTCCCCTATCTTTTGGTTTGCTTGCAAGGCCCCTACATCGACACGGTCGGTCATAACCACGCCGTTATAGCCTAGCTCGTGTCGTAACCAGTCCGTTATGATTGCTTTCGAGTTACTCGCTAGATGTTCGTTATCGATGGCAGGGATTTGCACATGGCTTATGACGAGCATGTACGTATTCGCTGTCGTCTGTGTAATGAGACGTTTAAATACGGACACATCGTTGTTGTTCAAATAGGCCTTCGCATCGTTAGCGGTCTCAAAGGATGCATCACCAAGGCTCACTGTTGGGAAGTAGTTATAGCCAAACCACATGTGGTTGATTTGGTAACGCTCCGCCATGGCCAGATCCATATGCCCGGCCCACGTAGGGTCAGATGTATAGGACACATTCGGCACCCCTAGGTTTGCATTCGGTCCCACAATGAGGTTAAAGCCCATATCGCGCATTTCAATGGCCGATCGAGTCACTAAATTAATGATCCGTTCCATCGGTAGTTGCCCCCAACGATTTGGCTCTGGCAAGCGCAAGAAACTTTCATTCGTACTCAACACCTTATCCCGATTGATGCCAATGTATGGCGTCACCATACTTGCCGTTGTGGCCGTTTGCATGATATCGCTGGTGAAAGCTTTCACTTGATTTTTATTATTTAGATTTTCATTAGTTAGCATAACGCCGCTCACACGGTATTTCCTGATGACGTCCTTTTGGGACTGTCCTACCGTGCTGCCATGAAGGCTAATCATCATCAGTTGACCTATCTTGTCCTCTTGAGACATAGCCCCAAGCCAAGTGTTCACCTTCTCAGGAACAGGTTTGTCTGATTGCATGACGGCCCGATACGATACAGTTCGTACCTCTTCCTGCTCTGCCTGACTCTCATGTTGGCATCCCGCAGTACCGATGGCGGCGACAATCAAGGCCATGCCACATAGAGCACGCCGTAAAAACAAGTTCATCTCTCCACAAAACTCCTTGTCATACTCTCTTACATGTTATCTTTCTATATATTATACACTATATAATTCATCTTTTCCTCATGTGAAAGCTAGTTTTCTATATCAATTTATCATAATAAAGTTATAAAGTAGTAGTAAAAATTAATATAAAAGGTAATTCATACATATAACATATATAAAACTATAAGAAGGTTATACATAAAAATCCTACGAATCGCATGTAAGATGACACTCAGTAGTCAATATCTACACAAGTATCAAGTCACTCATGACCCGTAGGATTTATTTCTGTTTAGTTAGTTACCCATATACCAGTCTAACTATACTAATGTATGTATGTATGGATGTATTCATCGCCAGAATACATTCGATACGACTCGTACTGAGCAAATTAGCTAATGTATAAAACTATTAGCCCTTGTATTTAGGGGATGTTGGGCATGTTTCAGGTGTTACGTCTTTGCGATCACCAAGCACCGCGCTACGGTCTGTGTAATGTGTATGCAATAATTCGTGTGCCTTGTGGCCCAATGGTTCGCCTAAGAAGTCTTTGTACAATGCTTGGATTTCTGGGTTTTCATAAGAAGCAACCCATTTGTAGTTCGCATCAGCTTCGTAAAGGCCGCCGATACGAGCTTCCTTAGTTTTCACAGCTTGAGGCAATTTAGTGCGCGGTTGACCACCGCCACCAATACAACCACCTGGGCACGCCATAACTTCGATGAAGTCATAGTGTTTGTCGCTGTCTTTCAACGCATTAAGGAAGTCACGTGTATTTTTACCGCCATGTACTACAGCAACGGACAATGTAACGTCATCACCTAATTGAACAGTTGCCTCTTTAACGCCTTCCATACCACGAACGTCTTCGAGGTGAGTCAAAGCATATGGAGGTGGCTCTTTGTCAGTGATGAGCTTGTACGCTGTACGCATAGCCGCTTCCATAACACCACCAGTGTTACCGAAGATGATGGATGCACCAGTTTCCATACCGATTAAGTCATCGAATTGGGACTCTTCAATCGCATTGAAGTCGAGGTTTTCCTCTTGGATCCAACGGATGAACTCACGAGTTGTAATGGAAATGTCTGTATCCATGCCAAGGGATTCGTCATCATAGAAACGAGCCGCTGCATTTTCTTCTTCTCGTTTTGTTTCTGCTTTTTTAGCAGTACAAGGGTTTACAGATACAGATACGATGTTGCTAGGATTAATGCCTTTTTTCTCAGCAAAGTATGTTTTAATCATAGCCGCTTCCATAGCGATACAAGAACGTGTGGAAGACAAGTTAGGAATCAATTCAGGGAAGTAGATTTCTGCAAAGCGTACCCACGCTGGGCAGCAGCTTGTGAACTGAGGAATTTGACCGCCAGTTTTAAGACGTTCTACAAGCTCAGATGCTTCTTCCATGATCGTTAAGTCCGCACCGAAGTTAGTGTCTACTACATAGTCCGCACCTAATGCACGCAAAGCACCAACCATTTTGCCTTCAAGGAATGTACCTGGTTCGTAGCCAAAGCCTTCGCCGATAGCTACACGCACAGCTGGAGCTGTTTGGATAACCACAATTTTTTCAGGATCTGCAAGAGCTGCTTTCACCTTTTCAAGCTCGGATTTAGCATGCATGGAGTCAAATGGACATGCAGCCGCACATTGACCACAGTGGATACATACAGGCACGTCACCGTTTGCATCGAGATCATAGTAGTCGAGTACGCTCATTACGTCCGCACAAGCACGACGGCATAACGTACAGTTTTTACACTTGGAAATGTCGTGATAAATGGATGGATTGTCTAATGCAATCGGCACACGTTTATCGATAAATTCGTATTGAGACATGAGGACCTCCTCTAACAAACTAAAACTATCAAACCTTTTGGGAAACATCGGCCAAACTACAGAGCACTGTGCTCAAGGCGTACTTCCACATCTTACCTTTAGTATACGCTATGGTGAAAGTTTATACTATGTAGAAATGTTACACTTTAGTGCAAAATTATGGTCAATCAACCCTCTCTAGATACCATAATATTGCGCATGAAATTATAAGTGACATTATGAGTGACATTCTATATGACATTGTACGTCAGTATATTTCAACAAGATAGAAATTACATAAATGCGTAATAATATTCCCATTGTACCACGAATGAGTAAATAATTCACCAACTTTTCGGGAATTAAAACAAAAGAAAACCGCACGTCAATTAAAATAAAAAAACGCACGCCCTCTAATGAGAACGTGCGTGTGTGAAGCTTTCACAAAGAATCATACCCCTCGAAGGATCAGATTATTTGTCACCCCAGATAAGTGTGTACACAGCGTATGCAGGAGTGCCTTGTTCAACCTTACGAGTAGATTTGTTAGGTTGTTCTTCTTTCACAACATAACCTTGTGGGTTATAAAGAGTTACCTTAACGTCTTTTACTTCGCGTTTTTTGTGGTTGAACTCTTCAGTTACGATATAGTGGTAACCTTCGTAGTCCATAGCTTTGATGTCCAAAGTAGCTTTTTTGTCATCTTTTTTAACAGAATCGTTGTCGATAGACCAAGTGATACCATTGCTATCTGTACCAACTGTATACCAATTTGCTGCATCAACACTACCAATACCACCAATGAATAAAGCGCCTGCTGCCAAAACAGCTGCCAATGTTTTTTTCATATTTTTACCTCTCGAATTAAATACAAGAACATGAAATCTAGTATATTCGATGAAAATAAATATTTTATGAAATACAAACGTGCTCAATTATTAGAATATCTATTCCAAACATTAAGACTTCACATAATAAGTAGACCGTCCCCCACCTTTACGTTGAATATGACCATCCTTCACAAGGGTACGTATGACGCCTTCAATGGAACTATCACTGAGATTTGGACACCATTCTCTAATATCTTGCTTTGTAAAAGCCCCTAGATGACTATCGATAGCTGCTTTCACCTGATCCATTGCTGAACCACTATTTGCCAGTATAGAACTACGGTCCTCAAAGTCATGATACGCGGCTAACAGCATTTGTAACCAATAGCAAATAAACGGTATAGGGCAGGAACTTTCATCATACCAAGTATCACTAGACTCGCGTAAAGCAGCATAATACATATCCTTATGTCTTGCAATCTTAGCCTCTAACGATACATATTTACCTACCATAAAGCCGCTACGGTACAACAATAATGTCGTTAACAAACGGCTCATGCGTCCATTCCCATCATTAAATGGGTGAATACATAAGAAATCATGTATAAAAATAGGAATGGCTAAGAGTGGCTCCACCTCTCCATTACCTACAACACGATTATATTCAGCACAAATCTTATCGAGGGCCTCTGCTGTCTCATAGGGTGCTAGGGGAGTAAATAACACCTCGGTCCGTCCATCGGGATAGGTAGCACTAATATAATTCTGTACACTCTTTAACTGTCCACCACGGGCATTGAACTGGTAATTATACAAAATCTTGTGTAACTGCAAAATATGATTGCGAGACAAAGATATGGAATCATAACTTTCATGGATAACATTTAAGGCATCACGATACCCCATAATCTCCTGCTCATCCCTATTTCGAGGCGTAGTCTTATCAGCTACCAACTGCCGAAGGCGCGTACTCGTCGTCACAATCCCTTCAATCTCATTCGAAGCCTCTGTACTCTGTACCTTTGCCAACTCTACAAGAGAATCTAATATGGCAGGACTCTGTGAAAGCAAAACCTCCTCCTTGCCATTCGCCCTATAAATCCCTGCAATTAGACTTAAAATATCCATATCCCACGACAAAGACTGAATCCGACCATACTCAAAACGACGCATACACACACCTACTTTCTACTCTAATCCCTTATAAATAAAATTATTCCCTTAAATTATACCATAAAATAAGGGAATAAATAATTTGGATACATTTAATTATACATGCAGAAAGGGTTCTATCTCTTTGAGACCGACTTAGGTCACTATGGAGGTCGATGAGAGATAGAACCCTTTCTACTAGTAGAGGAAATTTACCAAATCAAGTGATACACGCGATCTAGATTACTTCCGTCTTGTATTTGTACTTTTGTATTTGCCAATGTTTCAGAACCAATCATATAGCCTTGTGGGTTATATGTAGCAACATCAATGAGCTGTACTGTTTTATCAGCACGGTTGAATGTCATTGTATAAATGGAGTGATCTCCATTTGGATCTACAATCTTCAAGCGCAATGTAGCACGAGCATCGTTTTTATCAACAGAGTCATTGTCGATATAGCCAGTACGACCATATTGATCCGTATCAAGAGCATACCAACTTTCAGCATGAGACACGCCCACACCAGCACTGAATAATAACCCGGCTACCGCTAAACAGGCAAACCATTTTTTCATAACTATTCTCTCCTGACTATAAAATTCAAATAACTATGCAATCTGCATACCATAAATTCCCTACGCCTTCATTATAACACCATAATTGCATATTACTAATAAAAACTCTATAAACTGCATAATTAATATAAATCTATTAAGGACGATGTGCCGAGTCCTATGGGCTTTGATAATATAACGTATTTGATGACTGATATTCGCGCTGTAAGGTCAACAAAACATAGAAAGCCCCGAACTGTTCTGAAAACGACTTCGGTCACTATGGAGGCTTTCAGGATAGTTCGGGGCCAAATACGTTCTGAGTATCTAAATAAACAGAGCGAATATAAGCTTCTATTAAATTGTTGGATTATTTACCCCATAGGGCCTTCATAACTTCCGCACCCATAGTATCATCTTCAATTTTTGTAGGTTTTTGTGCTTCTTTGCTGGACAATAACGCTACGCCTGCAGCGCTGTATACTGTTGTATCAAGTTCTGTCCATGTTTTTTCTTTACGGTCAATGCGTACTGTGTAGATGTATGTGAAACCTTCTACATTGTTAATTTTAACAAGTACTGTAGCCGCATCATCTGTTTTGTATACAGATGCATTATCGATGAACCATGCTGCATCATCAGCATCAGCATCGATATAGTACCAATCAGCAGCACTAGCTTGACCAAAGCCGCCTAAGAATAAAACCCCTGCTGCAAACATAGCAGCTAACCATTTTTTCATATCTAAACTCCTTAACGCTAGAGACGACCATCTAAGATGGCCGCCCATAGTTTCTTACATATACTATTAATACAAATTATTCTGCTTCTTCGTCTTCGATTTCAGCACCTGGAATAACAGCAATACTAGCTACTTTATCACCTTCGTCGAGATTTTGTGTTTTCACACCAGAAATAGCTTTGCCCTTCTTCACAGCAATATCGTTCATGTTGAAGCGGATGATTTTGCCTTGTTCAGAGATAAGCATAACTTCATCATCGTTATGAACTACTTCTACGGCAACTACGTCGCCTGTTTTGTTCGTAATCTTGAAGTTCTTAGAGCCTTTACCACCGCGTTTTTGCAATGTGTAAGCTTCCGCATCATTGCGTTTACCGAAACCTTCTTCGGAGATTGTAAACACTTGTGCTTCGCTTTCATCAGCATTAAGAACACCAGCGCCTACTACTACGTCGCCGGTATTAAGTTTAATACCACGCACACCGTGAGCCGCACGTTTCATGAGACGTACGTCGCTTTCACTGAAACGAATAGCGATACCCAATTTAGTACCGATCAAGATATCTTGATTGCCAGTCGTTACGCTAACGGAAATCAAGCGATCCCCTTCGTCGAGGTTGATAGCGTTGAGACCAGAACGACGGATGTTGCGATATTCTTCGATAGCTGTACGTTTTACAACGCCGAACTCAGTAACCATGAATAAGTTTACATCTTCATGGATACGTTCAAGGTCAATCATAGTTGTAACGGATTCGCCGACAGCAAGTGGCAATACATTAACCATAGCGGTACCGCGAGAGTTACGGGAACCTGCTTCTGGCACTTCGTATGCTTTGAGGCGATATGTACGGCCAGTGGACGTGAAGAACAACAATGTATTATGCGTACGAACATGCATAATTTGCGTTACATAATCGTCTTCCTTCGTCTTCATGCCGATAACGCCAGCGCCACCTTTATGTTGGTTGCGATATACGTTCGCGTTCATGCGTTTGATATAACCTTGTTTAGTCAAGGTAATAACCATCTCTTCGTCAGCGATGAGGTCTTCTACATCAAGGTCGGACGTATCGATAGTGATTTCAGAACGACGAGGGTCGCCGTATTTCTTCTTCATATCTTCTAGTTCTTCTTTGATGATTTGACGTTGACGCGCTTCGCTAGCCAAGATAGCTTTCAAATCTTCGATCAATGCCAACAATTCCTTGTATTCCTCTTCGATTTTTTCGCGTTCCAAGCCTGTTAAACGGCGTAGACGCATGTCGAGGATGGCTACTGCTTGTTTTTCTGAAAGCCCGAATTTTTGCATCAATGCGTTACGCGCGATTTCGTCAGTTTGGGAACTGCGGATTGTAGCGATAACTTCATCGATGTGGTCGAGAGCAATCAACAAGCCTTCCAAGATGTGAGCACGTGCTTCTGCTTTGTTAAGCTCGAATTGTGTACGGCGTACGATAACATCGAGGCGATGATCTAAGTAGTAACCCAATACTTCTTTCAAATTCAATACGCGAGGATGACCATCCACGAGGGCTAACATAATCACGCCGAAAGATTCTTGAAGTTGAGTGTGTTTATATAATTTGTTAAGAACGATATCTGGTTGCACATCAGCGCGCAATTCGATAACGATGCGCATACCTTGACGGTCAGATTCGTCGCGAAGTGCTGTGATACCATCGATTACCTTGTCGCGGCTCAAGTTCGCAATTGTTTCAATAACGCGAGCCTTGTTAACTTGGTATGGAATCTCAGTCACTACGATTTTATGCTTGCCCTTCGCCATTTCTTCAATGGTTGCACGAGCGCGCATTTTTACGCTACCACGACCTGTGGAGTACGCTTTTTTAATACCTTCCCGGCCCAAAATGAGCGCCCCTGTCGGGAAGTCTGGACCTTTGATTTGTGTCATCAATTCTTCCACAGTTACATCTGGGTTATCGATGAGCATTGTAAGGCCATTACATACTTCGTTAAGGTTGTGCGGTGGAATATTTGTCGCCATCCCTACGGCGATACCGCTGGAACCATTGATGAGAAGATTTGGGATCTTCGCTGGCAATACTGTTGGTTCTTGCAAGCTTTCATCATAGTTCGGCATGAAATCAACAGTTTCCTTGTCGATATCAGCGAGCATTTCTTGAGTAATTTTTGCCATACGTACTTCAGTATAACGCATCGCAGCGGCACTATCGCCGTCGATGGAACCAAAGTTACCGTGGCCGTCTACCAAGAGGTAGCGCGTATTGAAATCTTGCGCCAAACGTACAGTCGCGTCGTAAACAGAACTATCACCATGTGGATGATACTTACCGAGTACGTCACCGACGATACGAGCTGATTTCTTGTACGGTTTATTTGGCGTCATACCTGTTTCGTGCATCGCGTACAAAATACGACGATGAACTGGTTTCAAGCCATCACGCACATCTGGAAGAGCACGCATTACGATTACGGACATCGCATAATCGATATAAGCGTTCTTCATTTCTTTATCAATCTGAACGGGATGAATATTCCCGTGGGACCATTGTTGGTCTGCCACAATCTCACCTCATTTTACTAACACTGATTATAATACATCATAATATTATAGCATTTTTGAGGGCTAAACGCTAATATTATAGGCATTTTTATGGATTTTTGTGAAAGCTGTTTTCTCAAAATCCCATGCGAAAAGAAACAACAATCACTTAACTAAGTAAGCGTATAGCCTTTGGGCCCCATCAATAATAATTACCGATTAATTAGTTCGTCTAGCATATTCATGCGATAATTTTCCACCACATCCATAAATTCCTTATTATGTATCGGATTTTCCATCATCCCAAATAGGTGGCTTTTGCAGTCGCAGTCAGAGCAGCCGAATTTAGGGACGTCCCATTCGGCAACGCTACGTACCGCATCAGCGAGAGCGCATTCTGCATCAGCCCAGCTAGTTCGTATTGGTAGGCCTGCTATCATTTCGCAGTGACCGCGGAAGTAATCTAGATGCCAGTGCATTTTTTTGCGTTTTCGTTTATGGCGCTCAATGCGTTTCGTTAAGTTCGCCTTCGCAGAGCCTACGTACATATAGTAGCCAGATTGGAAATGCATCATTCCTTTAGAACCGATTTCAAGGTCAAGATCGTGGTCTAGGTGCATAACCATCACGTACACGCCGCTATCGTGAGCCTCTGTGTCGAGGATTGTACTCGGATAAGAACATTCTCGTGTTAGAGTGGGCATGGTGAAAGTCTCATCCCAGGTCACAGCAACGGCTTTCCAGTCTAACGAAGGAGCTACCTCTTTAAAGGTACGAGCAAATTCTAAATCTGTGTGGTAGTCCGGTAAGAACCACTGCGCTCTATCCCATTGCACGAGGAATAGAACACCTGTGTGGTAGCCTTCGTTTTGTAATTCTTTCAGATGTAATAAGTGCTTGCGACCTCGTTCTGTTATGGCATCAGGGAACATGGCGCCCGTTTTAGAGAATAACGTACAAGACTTGACCTCTAGCAAAAACTCATCGCCCTTATCATTGGTAAGGAGCAAGTCAAAACGTGATGATGTGCCGTGTAATTTAACCGTATACTCACGTCTTACAACGCGCCATTCCTCCCAACCAGGGATCAGCTTATTTTCTATCAAATGCTGCGCTACATCATTACTATAGTTCGTGTCGAGCATAATTACGACGCCATCGCGCTCAATGCCCACTACGCGGTATTTCGTCTTTGCATCAGGCTTATCGTGAAGCACGATGTACATCATTACACCGGTGAATAAGAGCTCCCACATACGCCCTGGATTTGGTAAATGAGCGAGTACGCTTTCACCATTCAAATCTAAGGTCACCACAAAACGGTTCGGGCGACCAGTATATGTTGCTTTCAAAATTGTATCGTAAAGGACCTTCATTGTATCTCCTATATCAGTAATATTCTATATGTCTATTATACGCTATTTTGTTACAGGATAAGAATCCTATACATCGTACTATGAAAGTCCTTACGTTAATGGGAACCTCTAACAAGTGCTATAAGCCCTTAAAAACTTACAAAAAAGTGGTGTTTAAAAACTTACCAAAATATGGCTCAATAATTCACCACAGTTACAGGATCATTGTTACGGTATTTGCGATTACTTCGTTGATAATCACGCTCTAACAAGTTATGTAGGGCTTCTTCTAATAAATTCCAAAAACTATCCGTGTCTTCCGTTGGTATACCAAGAACAATGGAGCTTCCTTTGGAATACGTAATACATGTGGAGGTTATATTATCAAGAATTGGCAAATACACAATAATCACACCACATGCTGCTAACATGTCTTTGAGAGACTCTTTCACACCAATTAAAGGTTCACTAGAAAGTTCCTTAATTTTTGGTATAAATTTTCTTAGTAACTCCGCATCATAAGAATTTACCTCTACAAAACGCGCCTGTCCTTTCGTGATTTGTACTAATGTATAAATCGCACTCTTTTTAGCTGGCTCCATATCCTTAATATTTTCATACACTAAGGGCATAACCATTTCATTATCTACATTTTTTAAAGAAGCTACCTCAAAAAACTTTTGTAAATTATTAACCTGCTCCGCTGCCTTTTTTGTTTCTGGCACTATACCTAAACGCGCAAGTTTGGCATAACCAAAGGGCTTAGCAAAGTTAATTTCTTCATCAATAGAATTCTCATACTCTACTTTTAATATCTTCTCTCTATAATTGGCTTCTAATCCATTCCAAAAACTTGCTTCTACACCAAACACCCGTTCAAGACGCATTGCCACATCCTGTGTTAGTGGGACTTCACCATTAATGAGCTTACTGATGTGCTTCTCACTCATATCCATTCGTGTAGCTAATTCTTTTTGCGTCATATGCCTATCTTCTAAAACCTCTTTTATTGTCATTCCAGGCGGTATAGCAATAAAAGTTTTACTTTCATATATCTTCATATGTATATCTCCTATACTAATGATAATCTACAATTTCTTGAATCTCTACTACGTGAAACATTCCATCAATATGTATAAAAATAAGTCTATAAGGGTGTACTAAATCCATAGCATATTGAGTTTTGCGATCTCCAACTAACTTATGGCACCGTCCCACACCATTTAAAATCAAAGACTGAATAGATGTAGCAAAACGAAGTTGATCAATTCTTAAATGAATTTTACGTGCCATCTCACGTCCATATTCTCGCCTAGCAGTATTTGCATCTGTACAAACTGTTTCTAACTTATTATTCTTATATCGTATGTCCAATATGTCACCGACTCTCTCAAATCACAGTGAATGGTTGATACAATATAAATGGCCATTTATAATAATTTACCTAGTAGGTTAATTCTATTATACTCTCTCAAATACAAATGTAAATATATAATTTACCAATTAGGTAAATTATTTTATAATATCTAGTATTATAAATCATATATGCTATTAATAATTAATATTGAAATTTTTCATTTTTGTAGCTTAGGTTACATTATTACATGTTAAAATAGTTTATACTAGGAACATCAGGTCAGTATTTAATACCCGTACTGATCGTTACGCCGGGTTTTGGTGAGGCATCGCCTAGTTGATCTCATCACGCTGTACGTATACGTGCGAAGCTTTCACAAAACCCAACGGCGTATATAGATTACATATAAAGAATTACATAGATTAACTAAGTAGTTTAGGCCACTATTCTCCGCAGAGATGGCTCGAGAAAGGATTAACAATGGCACAAATCGCAGCAAATTTACAACGCATTAAAAACGGCCAACGCCGTTATGCAATTACACCTCGCGTTCCAGCAGGTTTCATTCAACCAGAACAATTACAAAAATATATCGACGTAGCGAATGAGTTCGGCGCGGTTCTTAAATTGACTGGCAGCCAACGCATTATGATTACGAATTTGAAAGCAGAAGACGTAGATAAAGCTTGGGAAATGCTCGGCATGGAGCCAGCGTACACTGTTTCTAACCGCGTGCGCAGCGTAAAAATCTGCCCAGGTACTACATTCTGTAAACGCGCTAAACAAGACAGTGTACATCTTGGCATGCAAATTGAACGCAAATATTTGTCTCAAGAAATGCCAAGCAAAATGAAAATCGGCGTATCCGGTTGTCTTAATTCTTGTACTGAAAGCCGCATGAAAGATGTGGGTATCATCGGTACTGTAGAGGGTTGGAACGTATACGCTGGCGGTAGCGGCGGCGCGCATCCACGCATCGGCGACCTCATCGCAGAAGTAACAACTGAAAAAGAAGCTCTTGCATTGGTAGATCGTATCATTGCATACTATAAAGAAAACGCACAAATTGAACGTATGGGCGAATTCATTGACCGCATTGGTTTAGAGGCTTTTAAAGAGGCTGTATTGGGCGACCTTGAAGGTGCTCCAGCTGAAAGCAAATCCGATGAACCAGCTGTGTTCTTGCCTGGTCATGGTAACGATCCTGAACCAGAAGCACCACGCCTCGAAGCAGGTGCTCCTATCACACCAGACACAATCATTCGCGACATCGTGGATACATATCCAAATGTTGTGCCTGTATTACAAAGCATCGGCATGGGTTGCCTAGGTTGCCCATCTTCTACAGCTGAACCATTGTGGCAAGCTGCAGAAATCCACGGTGTTAATGTATACGATTTAGTTCAAAAATTAGAAACTGCACGAAAAGGAGCTTAATATGTCCGCATTCTTAGGTCACATCCATTACTGGTTATATCGTAAAATTCAATTGCTCGTTGAGCGTGAAAACTTGATTTTAGAAAAAACAACTAAGGTTGTTGATGATTTGGCAGAGGAATTACACTCTATCTCCGTAGATACATACGGCGAGCCAATCAACCCTAGCATTCCACTAGAGAACATCATCGACCATGGCAATATCCATGGCTGGTTGTCCAACCAAATCAACATCGCATCCGTTCGCGAAGCAGCTTTCATCAAAGATTTGCTCGATACAAACTCTGGCGACGAAGCCGTACATGTAGTAACAGCAATTCTTGATGCATTCGCAGTACAAGGTCAAGCTTGTGGCGTTGTGGCGCAAGACAATCTTGAGGAACACACTGCACCTGCTATTTACAATGCACTTCAAAACTTCTATGTAAACGGCATGCCTTGTGACGGTGGTGACCAAGTTGTTTCTGAAAGCCCAGATGAATTTACATGGGTTGGGGATCACAGATTACAAGCAGGCTACTGGCGTACAGCGGGCGTTGACCCTAAGTTCATGGCATTAGCGTACCAAACATGGTTCGAAGCCTTTGTAAAAGCGGTAGATCCAAACTTTGAACTTGTAACGACTGAAGAAAACGGCACACGTTTATACTCCATTCGCAGAAAATAATAGAGTATCTACTCTCAGATATATGTACCAAAAAACGAGCGTTTACAGCGCTCGTTTTTTCTTGCCTAATATTTGATTATGTGAGTTTTCTATATATTTCTCCCCTATTTTTCCAAAACTGTAGCTATAGGCACAGCATTGATAAGTAATATCATTTATAATATAACCATAAGATAAATACATCATATTATGTATTAACACATCGTAACGTATAAACGTAAGCTTTCAAAATAAAAGCTAGAATTAGGAGGTCTATTATGGCAGGCACAGTTAATCAAGAATTAGGTTTATTATTTCAAGGTCCTAACTATGTAATCGTTAAAAAAGGCGGCAAAGCTGGTGAAAAGGTAGAAAAACACAACCATCCAGAAGCTAATGTTATCTTTACTGTAGTTAAAGGTAAAGTACAAGTATTCCTTAACGAAACAGAAGAACACGTACTTATTCCAGGCCAAGTATTAGAATTCAACGGCGACAACTACATCCAAGCTACACTTGTAGAAGACAGCGAATTCGTTGTAAACCTTATTCACAAACCAGAATAAAATCTAGTTTAGTACATAAACCTATGAGAAAAGGCGGTTAATCGTTTGAGATTAACCGCCTTTTTTATGGAGCTTACATTTTGTAGAGCTTAAAAGGAATTATATATTGTTAGCTCACTTACATCAGACCGTTTTGTATGTCCCGGTGCAGGCATACAGTCTGGATGTGGGTATCCAATAGGAAAGATGGCTACAGGTACGATAGTATCCGGCAAGTTATAAGCCGTACGCACTTTAGCTGGATCAAAATGAGCAATCCATGTTGTACCTAGCCCCATATCTGCGACTTGGAACATAATATGAGAACCTACAATACTGGCGTCTACAGTGCCTAAATCCGCATCATCGTACTCTCGTTTCCAGCTTACTTGATTATCGTAACAAACAATAATAGCCAAAGGCGCATTAAAATGACCATTTGTGCATTCTTTAAGTTTATTAAGACTATCTGCTGTATTTAATACAAGTAGTCGTTGTGGCTGATAATTATGAGCTGTAGGCGCTAATCTAGCTACCGCTAAAATAGCATCTACCTTCTCCTGCTCTACAGGTTTCGTATCAAATTTTCGAACCGAATACCGTTCTGTGGCTAATGCTTTAAAATCCTTCATTAGATCTCACTCCTTAATTGAAATAAGCTAATCTATTTTAAAGAAAATTCCGATATAACTCTTATAGTATATAAATTCGCTATATAGATAAAAAAGTCCTATCATAAAGAAGTCCTATCAAAGACCTCAAAAGAAAGCTCCCCTATACAACCAAAAAGCCCCTCATCTGAAACCAGACAAGGGGCCATTGTTATATATTATTTTTTAAGACGGCTAATTACTTCGTTAGTAATGTTTTCGATTTTGCTGTTAGCGTCAGCCGCACGGATTGTGTATGGATCATCCAATACTACATCCATTTTTTTCTCAACGCGAATGGATTCAACAGCATTGTGAATTGCTTGCATCATAGGTTGAGCAATTTTATTGATTTCTTCGTTTTCTTTTTGAAGCAATGGAGCTACGGATTTGTTGAATTCAGCTTCTGCTTGAGTTTGATCTTGAATTTTTTCAATTTCTTGTACTTTTTTCTCAATTTGTGGACGGTATTGAGCGTCTACTTGTTGCATTTTCATATCTAATGCACCATAGCCAGGGTAGCTATTTACTACTTGGCTCATATTTACTAAGCCAATGTTAGCAGCACTTGCTACTGCAGCAGTAGCAGACATAGCACCAACGATAGCTAGGGTAGTTAATTTTTTAGATAATTTCATCTGAAATCCTCCTCGAAATAAAAGTGTCACTATACAATCCAATAGTGTACTATTTTTACTATAACAAATCTCGCTAACTTTCACAAGACTATGTTACATAGCATAATAAAGACCTATGAACTGCTTATGAAAGTCTATAGAAGTTAAAATAATACCCACAGGCATGCCCTGAAGCTATAATCGCAGTCGTTACGGACATATTCAGAGCACACATGTGGGTATTACGGCTTTCACCTAGTATTTATAATTCGTCACCGAATTATTGTTCATCGTTCAAATAAATGTATTTATCGGATTTCAATTTGGACACGAGGTCAGGCACCAAACCGATAAGACGATCGAAGCTGCTGCTGTAAGGGTTGCCTTTAATGTTGAACAACTCGATGCGTTCGCCTTTAATAACGAGGATAGCGCTTGGTTCCATTTTGGCACCGCCGCCACCGCCACCACATTCGTGATTTTTGTTAGCAGTGTTGTGGTTTGTACCAGTACCAAAACCAAATGTTACGTCTACGAATGGAACAAGTGTAGTATCGCCGATTTGCACAGCTTCGCCTACTACAGTTTCCACCTTAATCATATTTTTGAATTTCTCGAATAGGACTTCCAAATTCTCTTTTACATTACTGTTCTCCATCACAGTACCTCCGCTTTTTGTGAAAGTATCATTGCTATATTAGCTCATGTACTTAGTTGACTTAATATATCCTTACGCTGTTTGACCTTGTTCGGCTTTCAGCTTTTCTAACTGCTTTGCTTCCTTCCGTTTAACCCAGAAGACGCGAGCACCTTCGCCCAATAGGGAACGCATTGGTTTAGATAGTAAAAATCTTGTGCCATGCCAAGCCATAACAGCTAAAATGATGCGACCTTTAATGTGACCGCTACCTTCACCTGCCCAATTTACATAATCGAGCTCGATGTTCTCAGCTTGTTCTGGCCAAATGCTATATAGCATAGATGCAATAATCCCCATGCGATATGGGTCACCGATACCAAATCGACCTTCTATAGCCACATCGCGTGGTTTAGAGTGGTCATAGCATCGTTTTGAAACAAGGAATAACTGGTGCCACAATTCTGTATTTGTTACATGTTTCATGAACCAGAATGTAGGAATTTTAGACTTAAATGATGCCACTGGATCATTTGGATCTGGCTTTTCAAAACGTTGTTTCACCGTCGTTTTGAGGTCATTCACCTTCGTAAATACCTTTTCCTTAATGGAACCGTCACTGTTAAAAGTAACGCGGCTCACTGTTTCATCATCGCTTTGAATATGAGATGTTGGATCTTGCTGAATGGAGTCATACCGATCAGCACGAGCCTGTGCATCCATATCCTTAGAAGCTTGTTCAGGACGTTCTATGCGTTCATTCGGCTTTTGAGAAGTCCCAGCCCCTGGCGCTTCTTCATCACTAAAGGTAGCGTCAGAACGCTGAGCACTCTTCAAATCATCAAAGCTAGTACCACTAGAGCTTGCAGAAGGACCTTGTCCGCCCCCTTGCATCGCCTTGGCGAAGGCTTCCGATTGCGACATGTCGCCATCGTCGTCCATCACCTTTTGGTATTCTTCTTCTACGCGATTTTCAAGCCATTCTTCATAATCTTTCACAGGACCAATCTTGAGCATGCCCAAAATGTATAATTCCTTAAAAAATGGTTTGTCCTGTAAATACGCTAGATGCAGTGAAAATACACGCCACAGCCATTTGACGCGCACCTCGCCACGATATGGCGATCGTCCGTTGATTTCGATGCTATATGTGATTGGTGTCAGTAGGATAATCAAGATGAGTGCTGCAATGATGGCCACAATAACGAGGGCCACAATAGCCACTGTACTCAACCACATCACCTCCTTAGGTGTACCTATGATTAGTTTTCAATACCTTTTCGAGCCATTACGCCTTGAAGGTAGTAATGTTTGACCTCTTTCATTTCCGTTACAAGGTCTGCCTCATCGATTAATTCTTGAGGAGCCCCACGGCCCGTAAATACGAGTTCCGTTTCTGGATGACGAGCATCGAGCAAAGCCTTTGTTTTATCCCATGTAATGAGTTCAAAGAAGAGTGCCATATTGTATTCATCTAGAACCACGAGATCGTACTCACCACTGCTGATAGCAGCTAGTGCACGTTCGTAGCCTTTTTCGATGAGCGCTACATAATCCTTTGGCGGATTGCCAGATTCAAAGACAACCACTTCATCGCCCCATTTAGCGAGTTCGTCCTTGCTCTTCATCCCTTCTTTAATGATAAAGAATGGCTTGCCCACGGTTTCCAAGGTTAAATTCTTTAAGGTAGGTAAAATAGTATGTTCACTATATACTTTAGATTTCATAAATTGCAAAAAGAGGACTTTCTTGCCAGCGCCGATGGCACGGATGGCTAGACCAATAGCAGCGGTCGTTTTGCCCTTGCCTTCGCCGGTATAAACTTGTACATAGGCCTTCATAGATATACCTCCGTTCATATACTTTTATTTTACAATATATATATACAAAAGAAAAGAAAAAGAACTTGCTATTAGTGCATTTGCACGCATAACAAGTTCTTTTTTCTATGAATTATGTTTTATGTTGCATATATCGTAAAGGATATTACGTATATAGTATTGGTTTTACCTATTAGTTGCTAATTGGCAAGAAGATCATAGGGTCTGTAGGAGATCCATTGAGGCGTACCTCATAGTGAACGTGGGCACCTGTACTTTTACCAGTACTACCCATCAAGGCAATTGTTTGACCTTGTTTTACGCTCATCCCAACCGTTACCAATACAGCACTATTATGACCATACCGTGTTACGAAGCCATTGCCATGGTCGATTTCAACGAGGTTACCGTAACCGCCCTCTGTATAACCGGCAAAGGTTACAACGCCAGCAGCAGTAGCCACGATTGGTGTACCATAGTCATCCGCAATATCTACCCCTTCATGGAACGCACCGATAGCGCCCGTTACAGGGTCCACACGGCTACCAAATGGAGAGGTAATAACGCCCTTGCTTGGCCAGATACTTGGTGTAGTGTTATTCGTAACACCACCAGAGCCAGCGGAGAAGTTGATGGATTGCATAGCCATAAGGTCTTGCGCACCACCATCGCGAAGGATATTACGCATTGTATAGAAGCTAACTAGCAATTTTTGTGCATCCTTGTCCATTTTGGATAGACGCGCTGATAATTGTGCCGCCGTCAGCGTCTTTACTTCGCTTTCATCAGCGGCTTGCTGCTTTGGGTCGCTACCGTCCCCGCCACCTTGAGATGGTGTGCCAGATTCAGCGCCCTTCAGCATTTGCTTGTTTTCTTCGCTAATTTGATTTAAGTTTTGAATTTTCTTATCTAAAACATCTGTCTTTTGTTGTAATAACTTCAGCTGTTCCGATTGCAATTGTGTCTGTTGACGTAATTGCACTACCTCAGCTTGGCGCACAATGCCCCAAATGCCGAGAACCAACGCCACAACGATTAAGATAGAACCTACAATAGCTGCTATTTTCGCCTGCTTGGTTGTTAATGTCAATATGCAGTTGTCACCATTTCTTTCAACTTTGTTTGAAATAAATGCCGGTACTTTCAATACAAACCTTCCTTATTTAGAAACGATGGCGCTCGTTAACGCTTCCTCATTGGTGCGTTCGCCCAACGCTTCGTTCAAACTCTCTAATTCTTCTTGTGAAAGACTTACGAGACTTTTACCTTTCACAATGGGTTTACTAAAAATACGGGATTCATTACGACCGTAAATACTGGAGATACAGATGCCGTTATTGTTGCCGTCAAGCAATGTAAGCGCAAAGGACAAATCATTACCGATATTTTCAAAGGCGTTATATTTAATAAAGCCAATTTTTTGTATCGTATTGCTTTGAATATTGCGGATTGCCGCTTGCTCAGTCAACATTGTCTCAAGACCCTTCGCAGCATCACGAATTTCGCTAACCTCTACAGATAATTTACGTTCTAGGCTCGCACCATTGTCCCCTTGCATAAAGAAATCATATTTCTTTTTAAGGCTCCCTAAGCGAATGTGCAAGATCACACAATACACTAACAACGCTATAACAAGGACGATGGTTGCCATGCCAATCCACGGTTGAATCGATTCGAACATGTATATTCCTTCCTATACAATCATTCAAACTCCAACACTTAATTATACCATTCTTATTGTGAAAGTTAAATGACTGCATACAATTTAATTTAATAACTACCCCTTTAATTCATCAACAAATGGGCTTATCGCTCGTTCTAGTATACCATGTAGAGCTGCTATGAGTACACCGTAATTTACAATTGGTGTGCCTTGTACAACGGCACATTCAATGCGTCGCAATACCTCACGGCGTGTAAGCATACAAGCACCACAGTGAATGATTAAATCATACTGAGATACATCTTTTGGGAAGGCTCCCCCACTCGTAAATTCTAACTGTAAATCCGTATGACCTTGCTTCTTAAGTAGATTAGGAATTTTTACGGTCCCAATATCATCACATTGACGGCGATGTGTACAGCCTTCGCTGATGAGCACTCTAGAACCTGGTTTCAAATTCTTAATTGCCTCTACACCAGCTACTAAGTCCTGTAATTTCCCTTTAAAGCGGGCCATCAAGATGGAAAAGGACGTCAACGGAATTGTATTAGGTGTTAACTCATCAACTCGATCAAAGGCTTGAGAGTCACAGATAACCATCTTAGGCGGATTCTTAAGAGAGTTAATCATAGCAGGTAACTCTTCTGTTTGGCACACTAGCGCTAAGCCTTTGTAATCAAGAATTTCTCGAATCGTTTGTACCTGTGGCAAGATAAGACGGCCCTTTGGTGCTGCACTATCGATAGGACACACAAGAATTATGGCATCCCCCTCTTCCACTAAGCCTTGTAATAGAGTTTGATCACCTTCTACATCAAGCGGTGTTAAACCACCCAAAAGATCGAGTAATTCTAAACGTTTAGTCTTAGATGTAAAATCAGCAGAACCAATGACAGTAGCTAATTCAGATAAACCCTTATGACTTTCAACATAAGCAGATGCATCTTCTTTATTTTCTTCTTGATTTACTTCTTTATTTTCTGCATTAATTTCATTAATAAATAATGCAATAGGCACATTATTTTGTTTTAAAAGCCCTAACCAGTGCATATCATCAGCAGTTGGTTCTTCATCGGTACGAAGTACATAAACAGCGAGGTTAATCTTCTTCACAACCTCTTCTGTTTTCTCCATCCGCAATGTACCTAATTCAGTTGTATCGTCTATACCAGCTGTATCGGTAATCACTACAGGTCCTAGTGGTAAAATCTCCATAGATTTACTCACAGGATCTGTCGTTGTCCCTGCCACTTCAGATACAAGGGATACAGGCTGATCTGTTAACATATTAATCAATGTAGACTTACCAGCATTACAACGACCAAAAAAGCCAATATGTACGCGGTTTGCTTTAGGTGTTTGTTCCATAGTCTATCCTTGTTACTTAACATAACAGTAAAAGCGCAGCCCGTAGACTACGCTTTCACCGTGGATTGTAAATTGTATTTACATTATACAGAATTGCTATCGATTTGTCATTACTAAATTTACATAATTCGATATCAAATTTAATATACCAATTATGATATTTAATTAAAAATCCACTATATATAGTAATTACGTAGTAATAAAGAGTATATAGTTATCCATTGCTATTGCTATTGCTATTGCTATTGCTATTGCTATTGCTATTGCTAAGCAATTATACTCTAAATTCTACAGTTTCCGTATCATCTGTATGCTCTTGACCATCCATATAAGCAATGAGTCGTTCTAATTCTGCTTCAGAGGAGAAGGCAATTTCAATCTTACCTTGTACCTTTTTACCAGCGCGGAACTTAATGTTTACAGGAGATCCTAAGCTTAGTTTTAAACGATCCATAAGAGCACGTACCTCTGCTGTACTTTGTGGTTTAGCACCCTTTGCCTTAGGCGTTTTATTTTGCATAGACTTCACAAGAGCCTCTACTTGACGTGCACTTAATTCGCCCTCTTTAATGCGTTCAGCAGCTTCCATTTGTTGAGCTGCACTACGCAATGCCAACAATGGACGAGCTTGACCTACCGTTAAGTCACCTTCGATAAGATCTTTTTGTACAGAATCACATAATTTCAACAAACGAACCATGTTTGCAATATAAGAACGGCTGCGACCTAGACGAGCAGAAATCATTTCTTGTGTTTGTTTGTAAGTATCCATTAGACCTTGGTATGCCAAAGCTTCTTCAATTGGATCTAAGCCTTCACGTTGTAGATTTTCAACGAGGGCTACCTCTGTCATTTCTTCTGTATTATATTTCTTTACAACAACTGGTACTGTTTCTAAGCCTGCAATAATAGCGGCACGGTAACGACGTTCACCAGCTACAATTTGGTATTTATTCTTTTGTTTACGTACTACAATTGGTTGGAAAATACCAAGATTTTTAATAGACTCAGCTAATGTGGCTAAACTATCTTCATCAAAGCTTTTACGAGGTTGATCTGCATTCGGAACTAATTCAGAAATTGGTAGTTCGTGAATCTCCTTTTCAGGTAATACAGACTCTACAGTATCTACCTTCATTAAGTTTCCAAGGCCCTTACCCAAGCCAGATGATTTACTTTTCTTACTTTTAACTTCTCTAGGCATAACTAACCTCTCTCACCTTACATATAGTGGCTATATTAATTAATAACACTCAATTATTTAATAGCCAATGCATTAGCATTAATTCTATTAATCTCAGACATTTGTTTAACTAAACACTTAGCCATTTAGCTCTTTCAGCTATATATAACCATTTATTTAGCTTTTGATGCTTTAATTACTTCTTTAGCTAATTTAGTATATACATCAGCACCCTTAGATTTTGGATCATATACGATAATTGGTTCACCATAACTTGGCGCTTCGCTAAGACGTACATTACGAGGGATAATAGTCTTATATACTTTATTGCCAAAAAATTTTTTCACTTCATCAGCAACTTGAATAGATAAATTTGTACGACCATCAAACATAGTTAACAAGACGCCTTCAATTTCAAGGTCTTTATTAGATGTTTGTTGCACAATTGTTATGGTTTTTACTAATTGGCTAACCCCTTCTAATGCGTAGAATTCACTTTGAATTGGAATTAATACGCTATCTGCTGCTGTGAAAGCATTTAATGTTAGTAAACCAAGGGATGGCGGACAGTCAATAATAATGAAATCGTACTCATCGCGTACCGGTGCTAATGCTTTTTTCAACATTGTTTCACGTGAAACAACGGAAACAAGTTCCACTTCTGCACCAGCCAATTGAATCGTTGCAGGCGCTACAAATAGCTTTTTAAGCATTGTAGGCTGAACAATATCAGCAATAGGTTCACCATCGATTAGAACATCGTGTACACAGAGTTCTAAATCATCTTTTTCAATGCCTAAACCAGAGCTAGCATTACCTTGTGGATCTAAATCAACAAGCAATACTTTCTTACCAGCATCAGCCAAACAAGCGCTCAAATTCACGGATGTTGTTGTTTTACCAACACCGCCTTTTTGATTAGTAATAGCTATAACTTTGCCCACTTAATTCACCTCACATGTTCGTTCAAAATATTTCTTTTTAATTATAACATAAAACAACGATAATTACGGTAATTACAAATCAAATTCTAAAAAAATATCTATAATTTCATCTACCATACACATTATTTTAAAAATTATATAGTTTTCATCAGCAAACAAAATGGGTTTAATGCATTTTTCTTTAAACTTTAGAATTAGTTTTCTTGATTGTTTCACGTGAAACAATTTACTTTTAATTTTTCAAAATATATTTGAGTAAAAACTTATCTATAAATATTTTACGTGAAACATTTATAGATAATCAAAATTTTATAGTTACTCAAAACGTAAATTTATAGTTGTTCAATACATATTTTTAACATAAAAATTTTTATAGTAAAAAATAGAATTAGTATATAAATATATGCCAACCAATAAAATTTACACATAAAAATTTTCAGATAATTTTGTTTGAAATAACTAAACTAAAAAAATTACAGCCTAACTAATCTAAAATATATAACTAACCTAAAAATTCAATTTGATAATTGAAATAGTTAAGCTAATGAAAATAATTCAATTGTTTCACGTGAAACAATTAGAATGAAAATAATAAGATCATCAAGTAAACATAATAGATATAATAGATATAATACTTAAAACAATTATATTTATAACTTTTAGGATTAAAATATATTTTGATATAGCTTTAAGTTATACCAATATACTACTAAATTATATGAGAATACAGGCCCTATATGCTTTGACAGGCATTATCGATATCTATATACTATTAAATAGATAGTAATTATATTTATAGGCGTAAAATAGATAAATTTTGAAATTAATCTAATCTATAAACAATATACTAATATTAAGTACACGCTCTACGGATACGCAGAGCTTTTTATTTTGAAAAGGAGGCGTTTCCATGCCCATTTATAACGGAATGCTTCCTGCCATCGATAAAGCAGAAGTAAAACGATACGCAGGACTTCGTCATGCAGAGGATTTTCCTCAAAATTACGTAGACGAAGCATGTAAAGAAATCCAGTTATTAGCGACACCTAAAGGTGTATATCAAGAATACGATTATGATGCTGAAACAAAGACAATTTTGAGCAATCCACCGCTTAAAATTGAAGGTTCCATCATTGAAAAACATTTAGAAAAATCTACAAAAGTCTATGTATTAGGCGTAACAGTAGGTGAAGATGTAGAAATTCGCAGTGAACAGTTATTTAAACAAGGTAATTACACTGTAGGTTTGTTACTTGATGCAGCAGCTACAACAGCAGTAGAACAAGTAGCAGATCAAGTAAATGAAGTTATCAATACAATTGCTAAAAAACAAGGCTATAAACCTACATGGCGCTTTAGCCCTGGCTATGGTAACTGGCCATTAGAAGTTCAGCCACAACTAGCTAAAATCATCAAAACAGAGATGATTGGCTTACAAGTAACAGAGAACTATTTATTGTTCCCACGTAAGTCTGTAACAGCTATTATTGGTTTGATGCCAGCTAACGAAGATATCAAAACAAAACGCGGTTGCACATCTTGTTCTCAAAAAGATTGTGCATCTCGTAAACTACCAGAAAAGGCGATTGTAACGTCTAATAACGAAGGCGAAGAGGGCTGTAACAAAACAACAGCCGAAGCCTCTGGTATCGCTATGAAAGGCCAACCAACAGAATAATGTTTCACGTGAAACATTGTAAAATTTAGGATGATAAAGGAAGATGTTTATGTATATATTTGACGGTGCTATGGGCACAATGCTTCAAGCTGCAGGCTTAGAAGAGGGCTATTGTCCCGAATTATTTAACGTAGAAAAACCAGAAGTAGTAAAGAATATTCACGCCCAATACTTACAACATGGCAGTGATGTTATCACTACAAATACATTCGGTGCTTGTGGTCTTAAATTAGAAGATTACGACTTACAAGATCGTGTAAGAGAAATTAATATTGCCGCTGTAAAGGTAGCAAAAGATGCTATTGCAGAGTTTAAACCATCTGCACGTGTAGCCGGTTCTATGGGTCCTACGGGTCGTTTCTTACAACCATTGGGCAACATGAGCTTTGACTCTATTTATGACACATACCGCGAACAAGCTGAAGCATTGATCGAAGGTGGCGTAGATTTCATCATCATTGAAACTATCATCGACGTACAAGAAATGCGCGCCGCTTTATTAGCATCTCTTGATGCTCGTGAAGCAGCAGGAAAGACAAAAGAAGATGTACAAATCATCTGTCAATTTTCTTTCAGTGAAGACGGTCGTACTATTACAGGTACACCACCAGCAGTTGCAACTACTATCGTAGAGGCTATGGGTGCTGATATTATTGGTATTAACTGTTCCCTTGGACCTGAACAAATCACACCTCTTATTGAGGAAATTGCAAGCGTAACAAACTTGCCAATTATCTGCCAACCAAATGCAGGCATGCCTCAATTAATCAATAAACAAACTGTATTCCCACTTACAGCAGAAGAAATGGGTCCATTGATGCTTCCAATCGTAGATGCAGGTGCAAGCTATGTAGGCGGCTGCTGTGGTACAACACCAGCTCATATTCAAGCAATTTCTGACGCTGTAAAAGCACATACACCTAAGGAACGTGCTCACGTAGAACCTAAAACAATCATTACTAGCCGTACTAAATTGTTAGAATTAGGTCACAATACAAAACCTCTTATCATTGGTGAACGTATCAATCCTACAGGCCGTAAAGTTCTTGCTCAAGAGTTACGCGATGGCTCTTTCATCCGCGTAAAACGCGATGCTTTGGACCAAGTAGAAGCAGGTGCAGACATCCTCGACGTAAACATGGGCGTAGCTGGTATGGACCAAACTCCATTGATGGAACGTGCTATCTTCGAATTATCCATGCTCGTTGAAACTCCATTGTCCATCGACACATTGGATCCAGCAGCTATGGAAGTAGCTCTTAAAAACTACCCAGGTCGCGCTCTTATCAACTCCGTAAATGGGGAAGAGGAGTCCATCACTCACGTTATGCCTTTGGCTAAACGCTATGGTGCAGCTTTACTTTGCTTGCCAATCTGCAGTGGTGATTTGCCTGAAAAAGCAGAGGACCGTGTTGCTTTAGCTGAAAGCATCGTAAATCGCGCTTATGGTTATGGTCTTCAACCACATGACTTATTACTTGATCCATTGGTATTAACACTTGCCAGCGGTGAAGATAGTGCACGTCAAACATTGCGTACATTACAGTTATACAAAGAGAAATTTGGCTTCCCAACAGTAATGGGCTTGTCCAATATTTCCTTCGGTATGCCTCAACGTCCTTACTTGAACGGCCAATTCTTAACAATGGCTCTTGCTTGTGGCTTAACAACACCAATTATGAATCCATTAAACTATCCAGCTAAAAAAGCGTTCGTATCTAGTACAACACTATTAGGCTGGGACCCAGGTTCTGCAGAGTTCATCAAAGAATACGGCTACGAAGATGAAACAAGTGCTCCTGGTAATGCTGCTCCAAAAGGTCCTGAAAAGAAATCCTTCGACAGCAATGATCCTTTAGCGAATATCCGTGCTTGTGTAGAACAAGGCGAAAAAGAAGCTATTGTTGACCTTGTGAAAAAAGCGTTGGCTGACGGCATGGACCCATTAGATATTACGAAAAAAGGCTTATCTGAAGCGATGAATGTAGTAGGGGATAAATTTGGTTCTGGTAAATTATTCTTGCCACAAGTAATGCTCGCTGCCGAAACAATGCAAGCTGCTTTCAACACTATTAAAGAAATCATTCCTGCTAGTGAAAGCTTGGATAAAGGTACAGTCGTTGTGGCAACCGTTAAAGGCGATATCCATGATTTAGGTAAAAACATCGTAGCAGCCTTGCTTGAAAACAATGGTTACAAAATCGTCGACCTTGGCAAGGACGTTGATCCAGAGGTCATCGTTCAAGCGATTAAAGACAATAAGGCAGCTCTCGTTGGTATTTGTTCCTTGATGACTACAACAATGCCTCAAATCGACAATACTATCGCTGCTATCCGCGCTGCAGGCCTTAAAACTAAGGTTATGGTTGGTGGTGCCGTAGTTTCTCAAGACTACGCAGACCAAGCGGGCGCAGACATCTATGCTAAAGACGGTATCGCTGCCGTTAACCACGCAAATGATTACTTTGAAACATTAGAAAAATAATTTCTAATTTACATGACACAAAACAAGGTGAAAGCTCATCTTAAAAACTTATTTTGATGGTAAAAACCACGTAAAAGATTAAACATAATTAGCTTTCACCATATGTATAGATCAAGAGGTACATGATGACATTAAGAGAGAAACATCAACAAGGGAAGTTCACCATCACTGTTGAATTAGACCCACCAAAGAGCAGTTCTGCTCAAAAAGTATTCGACCAAGCAGCGCGTTTAAAAGGTAAGGTTGACGCTATTAACATCGCTGACAGCCCTATGTCCAAAATGCGTATGAGCCCAATTTCCTTGTCTTATTTGTTACAACACAATAAAGATATCGAAACTATCTTCCACCTTACATGCCGCGATCGTAATATCATCGGCTTGCAATCCGAATTACTTGGTGCTGCAGCACTTGGCGTAAATAATATCTTAACCCTTACTGGTGACAAACCAGATAATGGGGACCATCCATTTGCACAATCCGTATTCGAAGTAGACTGCATGGGTTTACTAAATATCGCTAAAACTTTGAATTCTGGCAAAGACTTGGCAGGTAACGACTTAGACGAGCCTACAAACTTCTACATCGGTGCTACTGGTAACCCTGGTGCTCCAGATTTAGAAATCGAACGTCAAAAATTGGCTGCTAAAATTAAAAATGGTGCGCATTTCGTACAAACACAACCAATTTACGATTTAGAACAAGCAAAACGCTACATCGATAAAATGTCTGAGTTCGATGTGCCTATTATGCTCGGTTTAATTCCACTTAAAAGCTTCAAAATGGCCACATACCTACACGAAAAAGTGCCTGGGATCAACCTTACACAAGAAATCCTAGACCGCGTAGAAAAGGGTGGTAAAGAAGCGGGTACAGAAATCGCTATCGAAACATTGGAACAAATCAAAAAAATCGCTGCAGGCGTACATATTATGCCTTTAAACGATATCGATACAACATTACACATCATTGACCACGTATAAGACGTCATAAAATGATTATAGAACACCTTTCCCACGGCCTCCAAAGCGAGCTAAGTCGTCCTTAGGGAAAGGTGTTTATTTTATTTAATAAGCCTAGAGAAAAAGAAAAAGGATGCAAATCATAGATTTGCATCCTTTATTCATACATTAGATTAATGGCTTATCTTTAATTTCTTTTGGTTTACGTGGGTATTGTTTAGGTGTTTTACCTGTTTTCTTAATGTACAGGATTGCCCGTTTATCATCCAAAGTTGGAAGTGTAACAGTACGTACTTCTTCAATCTTAGCTTTCAATGTGCTAAGGGCTTTATTGGATTCTCCCACTTCTTCTTCGTAGATGGCGCCTTTTAAAGCAATAACGTAGCCACCTTCTTTTACATATGGTACAGTCCATTCTAACAGAATAGGTAATCTCGCTACTGCACGGCTCGTAGCAATATCGAAGCTTTCACGGTAATCTTGATGACTAAGATCCTCTGCACGGCCATGTAAAGTAGTACAGTTCGTCAATTGTAGCTCATCCATAATGGATTCAAGGAAGGTAAGACGTTTTTTCAAAGAATCAAACAACGTAACCTTTAGACTACGGTCGTAGATGGCCAATGGAATGCCCGGGAAACCAGCTCCAGTACCAACGTCAATAATGGACATACCAGATTTAATGATATGTGGGTCATAGCAGGAGAGGGAGTCGATCATGTGTTTAACCACAACCTCTTTCATGTCTGTAATACCCGTGAGGTTGAGATATTTATTTGTTTCAATCATGCGCGCATAATACACGTAAAAGTCTTTTGCTTGCTCTTCTGTACAAAGCAAACCAAATTGGCTCATTTGCTCCATCATATATGAAACAAATTCAGACTCAGGTGCAATAGGCACATCGTATTTTTCTTTCATAAGTACTCCTAATGAATTATCCGATATTTATATGCTAGTAAAAGTAATCGACACATAGCTAGAAAATCTCATGTCATATGGTAAATCATATTAACAATATATAAGTTATAAGAATAGTATTTCTTATTTCAAAGGCTATAAAACTCAAAAATTTGCGTTCTACGCCGTTTTTAATCTATTTTATATAAGTTTATATATAAAAACTTATATAACGACTATACAAGCGAAATATTTAAGTCATTTTTCTTTATATTATAGCATATTCTCAATTAATTCTCATTTAAACAGATATATTTCCTAAAAATACCATCTAAACATAGGGTAGAAGAGGTATTAACCAACTATTATCATTTAAATAACAATATTGAGAAATCGGTCCATCTTTTTAACCTATTTTGTTAACCTTTTACAATATCTATTTTCAATTTCATCATTCATCTTTTCAGCAACTTCATTTCACAGTTTATTTCTAATTTATCACCATGAACTTTTCTTCACTTACAAAATATTTTGTCTATTCTGAATGAACACTCAATGTATTTCTCTAGTGTACATATTTTAACTGCAGAATACTATTTATTTTATAAATATCCATATAAATATACATACTAGCTTTTTAATAATATGTATACAAAATTACATCTTGTTAAAATATATATCAAGGTATATACTTTTTATTAATAAGGAGGTGATATGTATGACCACAGCAAAGCTATTTGAAAATGGCCGTAGCCAGGCTGTACGATTACCAAAGGAATTTCGATTTAATGGTGATGAAGTAATCATCAACAAAATAGGGAATGTAGTCTTACTTATGCCAAAAGATGATGAATGGGCGGGATTTGTAGCTGGTTTATCATTATTTACAGATGATTTTATGTGTAACGGACGGGAAGATATTGATCATCAGGAGCGTGAAGCCTTATGAAGTATATGTTAGATACTAATATATGTATTTATGCTATCAAACAAGAGCCAGAAGTTGTACTACAGAAAATATTGAAACATCATCCTTCAGATATATGTATTTCATCAATTACATATGCTGAACTAATGCATGGTGTAGAAAAAAGCCAATCAAAAGATAAAAATAGATTAGCTTTAACACTTTTATTATCACCTATACAGATTATTGATTTCGATAGTCACGCTGCTGAAGAGTATGGAAAAATAAAAGCTGATTTACAATCACAAGGAAAAATTATTGGTCCTATGGATTTACTCATTGCTAGTCATGCAAAATCAAAGGGTCTTACTATCGTTACTAACAATACAAAAGAGTTTAAAAGAGTTAATCAATTAGAAGTGGAAGATTGGTCTAAACCATTAAGCTAATTCAACCTATTAAGTATTTACTAAAAAAGCTAGTTAATCATAGGATTAACTAGCTTTTTTGTATGTTATCACATATTTTATTTGCTTCGATTGTATTGTTCTAATTGGATCAATAGAACAGATACGTCCGCTGGGGATACGCCAGAGATACGGCTTGCTTGGCCGATGGAGTGAGGGCGGATTTTATTGAGCTTTTGTTGAGCTTCAAGAGAAATGCCCTTAATTTGTGTATAGTCCCATTCTTTTGGAAGAATTTTTTCTTCTAGTTTGCGAACCTTATCAACTTGGTCCATTTGCTTTTTGATATAACCTTCGTAAGTAATGGAGATATCAACAGCTTCTTCAACATCAGGAGTATAGCGTTTTAAACCAAATGCATCGGCTACGATAGCGTAGGAGAGTTCATTACGTTTTACTAAATCATAAGCGTGAATACCTGTTCTAATAGGTGCTGTACCTAAACTTTCAAGCAAAGCTTGTGTTTCTTTGGATGGATTTACAGGTGTATTTCGTAACATATCCATCGCTTCTTCGATAGCAGCTTTCTTAGCTGTGAATTTAGCCCAACGATCGTCTTTTACAAGACCGATAGCACGGCCTTTTTCAGTAAGACGCATGTCCGCGTTGTCTTGACGAAGCAACAAACGATATTCACTGCGGCTCGTCATCATGCGGTACGGTTCGTTTGTACCTTTTGTTACGAGATCATCGATAAGAACACCGATGTATGCTTCAGAGCGAGCAAGGATAAACGGTTCTTTACCTTCAAGCCACAATGCCGCATTAATACCAGCCATGAGGCCTTGAGCAGCCGCTTCTTCATAGCCAGATGTACCATTGGCTTGACCAGCAGAGTAGAGGCCTTCAATATGTTTCACTTGAAGGGCTGGTGTCAATTGTGTTGGGTTCAAGCAATCGTATTCAATCGCATACGCTGGGCGCATGATTTCTACATTTTCAAGGCCTGGAATAGTACGAAGAAACGCGTATTGTACGTCCATAGGAAGGGATGTACTCATACCTTGTACGTACATTTCATTTGTGCCTGTACCTTCTGGTTCTACGAATAATTGATGGCGTTCTTTATCGGCAAAGCGCACTACTTTATCTTCGATAGAAGGGCAGTAACGAGGGCCTACACCTTCGATTTTACCGCTATACATTGGAGCGCGGTGAATATTGCTCGTAATAATTTCGTGCGTTTCTTTGTTAGTATAGGTCAACCAACATACATCTTCATTACGGTTGATCCATTCATCCATGAAGGAGAAGGAGTGGTGATGTGTATCGCCTTCTTGAACCTCCATGTTTTCAAGGTTAAGAGTTCGTTTATCTACACGAGCTGGCGTACCAGTCTTAAAGCGCATCAACTCAATGCCATTATCGAGCAAGGATTGAGAAAAGTGTTCCGCTACGCGTTGACCATTTGGGCCACCTACGTAGTCGATGTCGCCGATGAGGATTTTACCTTTCAAATAGGTACCTGTACAAAGAACGACAGCTTTAGCACCATAGAATTCGCCAAGCTCTGTAACGATACCTGTTACCTTGCCATCCTCAACCTTAAGCTCCGTCACCATGATTTGCTTAACATTAAGGTTCTCCGTATTTTCAATGGTTTGTTTCATCAAATGTTGGTATTTGATTTTATCCGATTGGCAACGCAAGGAATGAACGGCAGGGCCTTTACCCATATTGAGCATACGCATTTGAATAGCCGTAGCATCCGCATTGATACCCATTTGACCGCCTAAAGCATCAAGCTCATAAACAAGATGGCTTTTACCAGGACCACCAACGGCAGGATTACATGGCATAAGCGCAATATTATCTAAACTGATGGTCGCCATCAATGTGCGATGACCCATGCGGGCAGCGGCGAGAGCCGCCTCACAACCAGCATGACCACCACCGATGACGATGACATCATAATTATCTACTGTGTACATATCAATTGAATTCCTTATATTTGTTACTTATCTTATTGTGAAAGTATATTTTATTCAAAACTACGAGGCAAAATATCTCAGGGTCCAGTTCCTCACTGTGAATTTTCTTTGGGTTATTTGCCAAGGCAGAAACGACTGAATAGTTCGTCGATCATGCTTTCACGGATGGTGTCGCCTGTGATGTCGCCTAGTAGTTCCCAGGCGCTGCGCAGGTCGGTAGCTACAAAGTCTACTGGCATGCCCATGTCGATGGAGGAGAGGGCTTGTTCAACTTGAGCCTTCGCTTGTTCCATGAGGCTGATGTGGCGCACGTTACTGATCATGGCGCTGTTGTCTTGTTTTACGCGACCGCCGTAGACGAGTTCTTGCACCCATTTGGAGAGAACTGCAGAGCCTTCGCCTTCTTTAGCACTGATGCGTTCGATAGCCGTAAAATTTCCGTGTTCTTTAATATGTTCGTCTGTAACGACTTGTGCCATATCGGACTTATTGAGGAGTACGATAGTATTCAAACCGCTCACAGAGGTCAAAATTTCGATTTCTTCAGGGGTTAATGGAGTAGACCCGTCGATAACGCAGAGCACGATGTCTGCTTTGTTGATATAATCACGAGCACGCTCTACACCGAGGGCTTCTACCGTATCTTGAGTATCGCGAATACCTGCCGTATCGATGAGGCGCAGAGAAATGCCTTCTACAGTCATATATTCTTCAATACTGTCCCGCGTCGTACCAGGAATATCCGTTACAATGGCGCGGTTTTCACGCAAGAGAGCGTTCATAAGGCTCGATTTACCTGCGTTCGGACGACCTACAATAACCGTCGTAATACCATCGCGAATGAGTCGTCCTGTATTCGCTGTGGACAAGAGATCATCCATAGCTTTCAAAATAGGCTCTAGCTGTTCACGAACCTCTTGGCTCGTTACATCCTCAATATCCTCTTCAGGATAGTCGATAGTTACCTCTAAATGGGCAATCATAGCGATGAGCTGTTCACGCACATCTTTTACAAAGGATGAAACGGTCCCATCTAGCTGCGATACAGCGAGGGAGAGGGAGTCCTCCGTTTTTGCTTCAATAATATCAATAATCGCCTCTGCTTGGGTGAGGTCGATGCGTCCGTTCATAAAGGCGCGCTTCGTAAATTCGCCGGCTTCGGCCATGCGCACATCGTGATTTACGAGCAATTTCAGAATTTGTCGAACCGGCACAATACCGCCGTGACACTGAATTTCTACTACATCCTCTGCCGTGTAGGAATGAGGGCCTTTCATTAATAATACAAGAACCTCGTCGATGGTCTTGTTCGTTCCGGGATCCACAATGGTCCCATATTGTATCGTTCTATTTTGGCGGTCCATCAAAGGAACGGTGCCAGCGCTCTTGAACAGGCTATTTACAATAGGAAAACTATCCTTGCCGCTGACCCGAATAATACCAACCCCGCCGATACCGGGCGGCGTCGCAATGGCCGCTATTGTATCATCTATATACATACATATCTCCGTATTTCGATTATCTAGTATTTGCTTTTGTATATGTTCTTCGCCTGTGAAAGTTAAACTAAACTAATCTTTGCATGCGAAGATTAACTTAGGTTAGCTTTCACCATAACCTAAAGAATAAAGAGGACAGCCCTCAAGCAACCGATAACCTCAGTTACTTGAAAGCTGCACCACTATATTTTATTTTTTGTACATAATCACAACGTGACGGAACGGTTCGTCCCCTTCACTGTTAGTAACAACGTTTTTGTCGCCTTGAAGGGCAGTGTGAATGATTTTACGTTCAAAAGCATTCATTGGTTCTAAGGAAACCTTTTGACGGTTGCGTTTCACCTTAGAAGCCAAGCGTTTCGCGAGATTTACCAATGTTTCTTCTCGGCGAGAACGATAGTTTTCCACATCTACAACGATATGGCAGTGGCCAGATACATCCTTATGAGCCACGAGATTTGTTAAGTATTGAATAGCATCCAATGTTTGACCATGTTTACCGATCAAAATACCCAAATCTTCGCCGTGTACTTGGAATGTAATCTTATCTTTAGTCATCATTTTTTCGATAACCACAGTGAGGCCCATTTGAGTAAACATATCATCGAGGAATTGTTTACCTTTTTCAGCGATTTCTTGTTGATCTTCTTTTGAAAGTTCCTTTTTAGAAGGTTTTTCTTCTACAGAAGCTTCAACTGCTGTGTCTTCTACTTCTGTTTCAGTTGTTGCCACCGGCTGGGAAGCAACAGCTACAGATTGTTCTTCTACATGAGCTACTTCTTCTTGAGTAGCAGTTTTAGCTACAGATGTGAAGAATAAGCGAACAACTGCTGGTTTACGACCAATGCCCAAGAAGCCATTAGAAGGTTGTTCCAAGACTTTAGTTTCTACCAATTCTTGGCCTTCTGCAGCCAATTGAGCTACGCCTTTGGCAATGGCATCTTCAATGGTTTTAGCAGATACATCGATAAATTCCATAGTGTCTCCTATTTCTTAGCTTCTAAGCCTTTGTAAATGAAATGTTGTTGCACAAATTGGAATACATTGGATACGATCCAGTAAATAACTAAGCCAGATGGGAAGTTAAGGGAAATGTAACCAATGAATAAAGGCATAAAGATTGTCATAATCTTTTGTTGTTGCGCAGCAGCACCAGATGCACCGCTACTAGTTTGCTTGGACATAATCCATGTGGATGCCGCACTCAATACTGGCAAGATGTACATTGGATCTGGTTCGCCAAGACTAGGAAGCCATAAGAATTGTACATAGTTTTGATCGTATGGATAGCCTTGTAAAGCATAGAAGATAGCGATCAAGAATGGCATTTGCACCAATAGAGGCAAGCAGCCTGCTAATGGGTTAACGCCCATTTCTTTGTACAATGCACCCATTTCAGCTTGAAGTTTTGCAGGATCGTTTTTGTATTTGTCTTGCAATTCTTTCATGCGAGGCTGTAACTCTTGCATAGCCTTCATGGATTTGATTTGTTTTACAGTAAGTGGTGCCAAAATCGCTTTGATAACGATTGTTAAAAGGATAATAGCCACACCGTAGCTTGGATAGCCTACCATTTGAGTTAATTGGAACGCATAGGTTACCAATGTAGTCATCAATTCAACGATAGGGTGGAATATACTACTTAAGAATTCCATTGTTTCTCCTTTTTCTTACAGTCCGAAACCGTCCTTTGCGCATCTATATATCGTTATGGTATGGTCTAAATTTCATCCATACAGATGCTCAGGTATTTCCAAAACTGTGCTCGATGGTTTTTGTGAAAGTTGCTTTCACAGAACGCATCCAGCCTAAGCCCAAATAGGTTAGGGAACTGGATCGTAGCCACCCTTGTGAAAAGGATGGCAGCGAAGAATGCGTTTTAAACCCATCCAGCTACCTTTCAAAGGACCATATTTTTCGATGGCCTGCAGAGTATATGTGGAACATGTCGGATAATAACGGCAACATCCAGGTTTTAAGGGAGATATGGCAAGCTGATAGAACCTAATTAAAAGTCGTAAAAGCGCGGTTATACAGCGTTTCATGGAAACCTCCATATACACAAAAAAGGACCAAAGCCTTCTAACTTGTGGTCCTATTTATCATTTTGTATCAACAATTTGCTTTTTCGCAAGAGATACAAAATTTCCTTTTCCGCTTTTTCATAGGTAGCGTTTTTCAGAGGGCCACGTCCAACAATTACGATATGATACCCTTCGCGTATGGAATGTTGATTGAGGCGATATACCTCTTTCATAAGGCGTCTAGCTCGGTTGCGCTCTACAGCACAACCAACCTTTTTGCCGGTTACAAAACCAATGCGAGTCGATTGCTTCGCCACGGGCATACGATATAGTACACACATACGGCCTACTTCGTATTTACCGTGCTTATACACAAGGCGATATTCATTATTGTGCGTCAGTCGTCTTGCTTTTTTGAGGCAATAATCCATATGCATTGTCCTTAAGTCCTAAGAATAGAAAAACTTGGCAGCAGCGCCAAGTTTTTTCTCCTGCCTAACAGCTATTATATTATGCAGATAAGCGTTTTCTGCCTTTTGCACGTCTTCTTTTTAAAACGAGACGGCCACCGATAGTTTTCATGCGTTCACGGAAACCATGGGTACGTTTTCTCCAAAGAGTATTTGGTTGGTAAGTACGTTTCATTAGTAAAACACCTCCTCGTCATTTGTATTGTTTTACTTATACCATAACAGGGTAATTATAGAGTTAAAACGTAAATTTGTCAATATAATAAAGGCATTCTGCTTGTGAGTTCTTGTATTTCTGTAATAATTCTATCACACATTTCATCCTGTAATTGATGTTACGTTTCCAGGGGGAGGAATATAGGGCTCCTTCATCGCTCCATACTAACCGTAAAGTCGCTCAAAAGGACCCTATATTCCCTCCCTAAGGCAATCCTAATTTAACCTTACACACCACTACACGATGTAAACGTAACATCAATATCAGCAAAACAAGAACTCACAACTCTAATATTTTTATATAAGACAATTTTACATTTTGATCTCTTATTGGAAAAAGGGGAGGAGTAGATGTGGTTTTCTCCTTCCATACTCATCGTAAGTCAGTCAAAAATCCACATCTATTCCTGCTCCTAACATACACTAATGACTACTATAACACCTACCACCAGTATAAAAAGTAGTATCAGTTTTTATATCAAACCTAAAAGTCTTTCAGAATACGGATCTAAGATTTAACAAATCTTACCTTTTAACCTCTTGAGGGAAAGGGGAAAAATTGATGTTACGTTTCCAGGGGAAGGAATATAGGGCTCCTTCATCGCTCCATACGACACGTAAAGTCGCTCAAAAGGACCCTATATTCCCTCTCTAAGATAACCCTAATATATCCTTACACACCACTACACGATGTAAACGTAACATCAATATCAGCAACACAAGAACTCACAATTCTAATATTTTTTATATTAGACAAATTTATGTTTTGATCTCTAGTTGGAAGGAGGGGATGAATAGATATTTTTTTCTCCCTTTTCCCTTTACGCCATATGTAATTACAATTTGTTTTATGAACAGGATTTTATTGTTTAGTAACGATGATTAAATAGTTTCTAGATTACTTTTCCACAGTTATTATTTATAAACATGGTTATCTATCTTTGTAAGAAAGGGGATTGATACTAATTTTTAAGCGACTTGCGTCAGAATGGAGCGAGAAAATTAGTATCAATTCCTTCCTAAAAGTAATCTAGAAACAAAGATAAAAATAAGTGGATAAAATTAGATTTATAAATCATCGTTTCTTAGTTAAAAATAGTTCATATACAAATTGTAATTCCATAAAAGTAGTTTTCATTCCTCCCCCCAAAAGTAATTGATGAACAAAAGATGAGATAATAACTGAGTTATTAACACTTCTCCTTCAGATAACCAAAAGTTATCCACAGAATAAATGACAAACCAGTGATTTTTTGGTACAATCATAACTGAAATTAGGAAAAAGTATATATTTTTATAAGTTTTTGATGGATAACTTTTAAGGTTATCCACATTTTTTCTCTTTTAACCTGTGTAATCTATAAAGTCAGTCATTATCTGGTTGGAAGAGAATTTTATTTTCACTTATTCACAGGTTGTGCACAGGTTATTCACAGGAATAACAGGTTTTTCCACAGCTTTCACAAGAGTTATACACATTATTCCTAAAGTTATACACATTTATCGCAATAGTTATACACAAGAGGCACGTCATGCAGTCATTTGATTTGAATAATATATGGGAACATATATTGCAAGAGGCGAAAAAGAACATGCAACATTTGCCTGACGCGTTGTACTTGCGCGTCACGTCATCGTTGATTCCCATGTCTCTCGAAAGTCATTCGATCCATATTGGGGTC